>JBIIKG010000013.1:0-29333 GCA_044233275.1 Crocinitomicaceae bacterium
ATCATATAAACTTTGGGTAAGGACTTCTAAATATCCAATTTGAATACTACTGTTTTTGTTGTTTATACAATTTTGCAAATTCGTTCCTAAACTTTTTATAGAAACAAAATAGTTTAAATTTGTTTTTGAGTCAAAATCTGCAGTTTTTTTTGTTATCACATCTATAAGCTCTGCAGCATCATAATTAATGATATTTATACTTTTACCATCGCTCTGATTTAAATTTAACATACCTTCTTCACTAGTCCAATAAAACTTTTTATTGGCATCAACAAATCTCAAAGTCTTTGCTATAATTAACATTTGTCTCTTGGAAGGAAGTTGCCAACCGTCACCTAACTTCTTACATGCTGAATTGGCATCATTCCATGATAATTTCTCATTAGATAATATTATTTCATAGTTACCGATTTTTTTTGATGAGGTTGTGTTTTGTCCAAAAACAAAACCTTGGTGTATTAGCAAAGACAACAATAAACAAAAATAATATTTCATATCACACAGTTTTAAATTTAAACAATATTAAATCAAAACTATATCTAATAGCATTGATTCCATGTTCTATTCTCGTTATCAATAATGTTTTGAAGAATTCCTCCACCGTCAAATTGACATACATATTTTGTTTCAGGAAGAGAAGAGTTTAAGCCAGACCAACTTATTGTAATTTTGTATGCAGGGCCATACACTCCCTCATCTCTCATCTCCCATGTTCCTTGAAAAGTTTTCTGCAAAACACCGTTTCCATTATAAAGTTTGTATATGACTTTCTTACTTCCATCTTCAAACAAAGAAACCTCGTATTTTCCTGAATAATTGCTAAAACAGAATTTCCTGTTCTGGCCTTTTCCTATATTTCTACTTTCCTCTTCACTATCAAGTTTTGTTTGATGATTATCCCATACAGTCGTACTTTTTTCCTTGTATAATTTGTAGTTTGTATTATCGCCAGTTTTCAAATAGCAATCAGATAGTTTTTCATAAATGGACATTGTCATAATATCTTCATTCGGAAACTTGGCGAGTTTACTTTCACATGTTTTCAGGTCACTTATGGCTTTTGGGTAATCAGATTTTATAACATACAAATCAGCCCTGCTTCTCGTTGTGGCTATTCTTAACAATTCATCATTTGAATTACACTTGCTTAAGTTGATTGAAATGAGCGAAATAGCTTGGTCGATTAAATTATTTTCTTTTGCTTTAGAATAATCATTATACAGCAGCTCACAATCATTATCTGATAATGTGCTTTTAGAATTCCAAAAAGTTACTTTTTTATCAATTTCATCAGTCAGTATGTTGTCCTTAATCAGTCTGACCGACATCCCAAATCTTGAACCCCAACCGAATTCTGTTCTTACTGCATGATTTTTTTTTGCATCAATATATATTTGAAACACATCCAAGCCTTCAGTTGATTTGGAGGATGTCCAAAAAGATGTATAATCTGTTTCATTCATAAAATACCCATCATCTAAAACACCAGTAGCCAAAGCGTTAAATCCAGATTCATTTGAGCCATTCATAACATTACCCCAATAGGACCACCCAATATTGCTTTTGAGTTTTGCAGATGCAGCATCTCCTCCTCCTAATTTTTGAATTAAATCATTACATTCGTTAGAAGATGGTATATGCCATCCTGATGGTGCGAGCCCTCTCTTGTCTGTAACAGCATAATAATTATAAATTTTCCCTTTATTTGAATTACTTATATTAAAACTAGGGTAGCACCAAGCAGGAATTTTTAATTCTATTGCTTTAAACCATTCCTCGGTTGTTTTTGCTTCCTTGATAATATCTCCGTTGCTAAACTTATCGACATTTAAGTTTTCAGACATCCAAGTTTGATTTCCAATTACAACTTCTTTCAATTCTTGAGAGAATCCAAAAGTAATGTATATGAAGAAAAAAACTATTGATAAGTATAACTGTCGGTTCATACCAATGAAAAATTTATAAAAAATATGATATACAAAATTATTTATTTTAATCTAAAAAACAATTATAAGGTTAGTAATTCAAGTCAAGCTTTATTGAGGGAGGAAAGACTTGAATCAAAAAAGTCCAAATGAACCTTTTGGGTCAAACATGAGATTTCATTGTTTATCGCACTATTTGTAACGTTTTAAGAAAATAATAATTATTTATATCAGTTACATACTTAGTGGTAATTGCGTTTTATTACAAATAAAAAAACAGAAAATATGAAGGTTCTTCTTTTTCTTTTCTTACTTCAGATTTCGGGTTACAGTTTGTCTCAGGTAGCAACAGATACTGTTGATTTGAAAAATGTCAATCATTCATTTTTAAGTGAATTAATTCTTGAGAAATGCAATGAAGAAAGAGCAAAAGTCGGAGCGGTTCCTTTCATCCCCAATAAAGTTTGTCAAATGACAGCACAATACCAAAGCGACTATATGTCCCATTTCTTAACTCCAACACATTATAACAACAATACGTTTCAAGGAGTGAAACTTTATGGACCTGAGGACCGTGTGGATTATTTTAACAAGAAAAATAATAGTAAATATTTGTATGACGGAGAAATTTGTTTTTCAATTTATGACGCTGAATTGTATATAAAATACACCTATGAACAATTGGCTATGGAAGCTATAAATGGGTTTATGAGTTCTTTACCACATAGAACAATAATGTTAACAGATTTGGAAAAAATGCAAATCCCTGCAATTCAATACGGAAGTTTTGCAACTGCGTCAAACATTACTAAAGGGAAGTTTAGTTATTACGTAACGGGTGCTTTTATATATGTAAATAAATAATAGGATAATATGGTTCAAAGTTTATTTCATTTTTTGAGAGCAAGTACCACAAAAATTACCCGTGTCAAATTCATCATTATTGATAGCCATGATACATTCTTTATTTTCACAATGTTTCAATCCAAATGTGTGACCAATTTCGTGAATGATAGTTTCCTTCATAAAATCCTGGTTGCCTCGAACAATTATTGTTTTGTTATTCCCTGACGCTACCCCTCTTAAAAGTGTTCTATTTGTGTCAAATAATAATTTATCGGTGATGTAAATCGTCTTGACGTTATCCGATAAATTCATTAATGTATTTGTAGAACTCAAATTCCCATTATCATCAACCATTTCATTGGATATTGAAACTGAAGGACCGTAGTTGACATCCCAACTAAAGAAATCTGTTATCACATCTTTTGCGAAGGTCAAATCACTCTCGTCTATTTCACCTAACGCACATATTCTTATCGATGATATAGTTTCCTTATAGGATGATTCATTTTCAGCTTCAGAAATGTTTGTTGCTACAGATGAATTCAAATCCTTTTCGTTGCTTGAGAGATAAATCGGACTCAACAATTTCTCTTGTTTGAATTTGTCTAAAAAATCTATTCCATTCTCTTTGTATTCTATGATGGCCAATATAGCGACACAAAACAAAGTAAATCTTACTGTATCTTTCATGGTTTTATTTCGTTATTCAATAACGAAATGCGTATGAATTAATTACAGGGTATTTTCGAATTTGTTGTATTCGTGCTAAAAACAATACACTATGAAAAATCTATTTTTCGCTGTACTTACATTAACGACCTCATCAATATTTGGTCAAGATAGTTTTATTGGAACTCCACGTATTGATAATTCGAAGTACGCTGGAGAGGTGGGAAAATCATTTTTCGAAAATCTTTCAGAAGTAGAAAAAGTTGCATTTTTGGAATGTCTTTCAGAATGTAATCTTTCATTAGACTCTTTGCACTATGTCGATAGTGAACTTTTTAATAGTCTGTCAAAAAGAACTTTCAAGGGAACTGAAAAAATCGTTTGGAAAAGAACGAATGAGAGCGGATTAAAAAGTTATGTCGAAAAATACGGGGAGGAAAAATTACCATTTCCTCAATACATTGTTTTTGTAGAGAGAAATTTAGGATACACTAAGTTCACATTACAAGTATATTACTGATAATTCATATCCCCTAAACACACTGAATATTTGACGGAGGGAAGGGGGGGGTAGACCTATGTATCCCTCCCTCTCTTATGTTTTCCATGAATCAATACGAGTAGGGTATAATCCCTTAAAAAATAGTTATCCAACTTTAAAGAGAAAAAACGAGGAAAAATTTTGAGAAAAATTTTTCTAAAAAGTAGTTAGTAGTGAATCTATCACAAGAAGATAAAAATATGGTAGACATGATATTTTTTTTCAAACACTTGTAACAAACTTGTAACAATGGAGAAACAAAAAACCCCTGAATTCCTTTTAAATCGGACTTTTCAGGGGTTTTTACTTGTTGACCCACTAGGGCTCGAACCTAGACTCTTCTGGACCAAAACCAGACGTGTTGCCAGTTACACCATGGGTCATTATTATGATTTAGTGTTGCCAGCCTGTCCGCCGAAACGGAGTGGAGGAGGGTTACACCATGGGTCATTATTATGATTTAGTGTTGCCAACCTGTCCGCCGAAACGGAGTGGAGGAGGGTTACACCATGGGTCATTGACGGGTGCAAATTTATAAACAAATATTTAATTACACGTTGTTATAACTAAAAATATTTTCGTTTTTTCGTTAAGCGATTGTTATCCACAAAAGTATTTTGGCATTTTTTCACTTTTTTAAGATGCAACACTGCTTTTATATTTTTAAATTCGCAACGCAGAGAAAAAGTTCTTTTACTTTTTTCTATATGTTGTTCACCATATTTGGTCTAATCAAGAAATAAGAAACGAATGAGTTACAAAAATTGGAATTTATCACTTGGATGGCTAGTATTCCTAGTCGCAACAATTGTATATTTTATTACCCTTGAGGATACAGTGAGTTTATGGGATTGCGGGGAATACATCACTGCAGCTTATAAATTAGAAGTTGGTCACCCTCCAGGCGCTCCATTGTTCATGATCTTGGGACGTATGTTCTCTTTCTTCGCTGAACCCGCAGATGTGGCTGTTTGGATTAACCGTCTTTCAGCTGTTTCAAGTTCGATGACTATCCTATTCATGTTCTGGTCGCTCACTATTCTCTTGAAGAAAATAGCATTACGCGATAAAAAAGAACTTTCAACTGGCGATCAAATTGCCATCTTCGGTAGTGCTTTCATCGGATCTCTTGCCTATACATTCTCTGATTCATTCTGGTTTTCAGCAGTTGAAGGGGAAGTTTATGCCATGGCATCTTTGTTTACTGCAGTTATTTTCTGGGCAATTTTGAAATGGGATGAAGAAATGGCGCTCGTTCAGAATGGAACTTTACATGATGGTACCGCACCAAATCGTTGGTTGCTTTTAATCATGTTCTTACTCGGTTTAGCAATTGGGGTCCATTTATTAGGAATCCTTGTTGTACCAGCAATTGCCTTTACAATCTATTTCAGAGTAAAACAAACTGCTAACTTGAAAGGCTTCGTACTTACAGGTATTTTAGGAATCTTAGTCCTTGGATTTATTCAAGAAGGTGTGATTCCAGGTTCAATATCTCTTGCTTCTTCGTTTGAAGTTGCCTTCAGAAATTCACTTGGCTTACCATTCTATTCAGGAACTGTTTTCTTCTTTACGCTTGTAATTGGTGTGTTCTTTTGGTTGATTCGTTACGCCAGAAAAACAAGTAATGCGATTCTTTACAATGCAACTATGGGGCTTATCTTGTTGATGATTGGATACAGTTCTTTCGCAGTAATCGTTATTCGTTCAAATGCAAATCCACCATTGGATGAAAATGACCCAGAAAACTTGGTTACACTTCACGCCTATTTGAAACGTGAGCAATACGGTTCTGCACCTATCATGTACGGACCTTATTGGAACTCAAATGAAGCAGATCCAACAACTTTCGGAAGTCGTTCTCCTTTCTATTTGCGTCGTTTTGTCGTTACAAAAGGCGAAAAAGTATTGAAGGCATTCAAAAAGGAAGGTGCTGCAAAAGCTTTTGCAAAAGAAAATGGCGGTTCTGTTGAAGAGAAATACTTTGAATCGAACGCGCAAGAGCGAATGAACAGCGTTCCAAAATATGCGCAAAACACGGTGTTCCCGCGTATGTATTGGAGTCAGGAGCAACAGCGTATTGATGGATATATGAAATGGTCAGGCTACGATGCCAATGATGGAACAATGACTGAGAAAGGAAAGGACGGTAAACGTCTCCCAACTTTCGGTGAAAACTTAACTTATTTCTTCAGATACCAAGTAAATCACATGTATATCCGCTATTTCATGTGGAACTTTGCAGGTCGTCAAAATGATATACAAGGGCATGGTGATGAAATTCGTGGAAACTGGTTATCAGGAATCAATTCAATTGATGCCGCAAGACTAGGGGAGCAAGGGGAAGACGCTCCTTATTATACGTCTGAGAACCCTTCCAATAATAAATTCTTCTTCTTACCATTGATTTTGGGAATTGTAGGTTTATTCTTCCACTTTTACCGTGCACCAAAAGATGCTTTTATCGTATTCTTGGCTTTCTTATTTACTGGTTTTGCCATTTTGGTCTACTTAAATCAGAAACCAATGGAGCCGCGTGAACGTGATTATGCGTATGCAGGTTCGTTCTACTTCTTTGCCCTTTGGATTGGTGTCGGAGTTTATGCTTTGTATGATGCATTTGTGCGCTTTACAAAGAAAGACATGATGCGAGCACTGTCAGTTGGTGGAGTGGTACTTTCTTTTGCTTTCATTAGTGATATGGGAAGCGAAATTTCCATGCCAAATACACTTTCTTGGTTGTTTATTGCGGGAATTTCGTTAGCTGCTTTGGCTCTTATGATGGGACTAAGGAAAGTCTTGAAAAAAGACACTCAGGGAGCACTAGTAGTTACCTTCATTGGATTGATAGTCCCAATAATTATGGGAATGCAAGGCTGGGATGATCACGATAGGAGTTTAAAGACCTCTGCACGTGATTTGGCGAACAATTATTTAGAATCATGTACGAAAAACGGAATCATCTTTACAAATGGTGATAATGATACCTTCCCGCTTTGGTATATGCAAGAAGTGGAAGGAAAACGAACAGATGTTCGTGTTTGTAACCTTTCATTGATGCAGACTGATTGGTACACAGAACAAATGATGATGCGTGCATACGAATCAGATCCATTACCAATCAAGTTCCGTGAGGATCAAATTATGATGGCTGCAGGAAATACGGATCAAGTCTTGTTCACGAATTTGTTTGAATTGTTCTATTTGAACGCAAGCGATGAAATTATTCGCAAGGTAATTCAATTGCGTGCTCAGAATAACCGTGCAGCGGCGGAAGCAGCATTGACAAAGTTCGGAACAGACGTAACTGCATTGACTGCTGGATTATCTTCAACTCAACCAAATGTTATGGGACGTATTGAAGAAATCAAACAGGAATTAGCAGCTGCTCCAGGAGCAAATATCGTTGAATCAATTTATGCGAAATACCGCAATAGTTTTGAAATCTTATCAGGATTGCAAAGTGGTTTGGTAACACTACCTGATGGACAAGGTCAACAATTACAAGATTTATTAGTGTCTTTTGAAGAGTCTTGGAACTATACCAACATCAAAGATGCAATGGAGTTTGTTCGTGATGATAAGAATTTGATCAACTACAATGCGCAACGAATGGTGCGTATCTTCCCAAGTTCTGGATTTATTCTTCCAGTAAACAAGGAAAATGCAGTTAAGTCTGGAATCATTACAGAAGCTCAAAAGAAAGATTGTTTGGATGAAATACGTTTCAACTTTACAGCACGTGGAATTACACGTGAACAAGTAATGATGATGGACATTCTAGCAAACAACGATTGGAAGCGTGGAATTTTCTTCTCAAGTCCAGGTGGATCAGATGTGTCTATTTCATTATACACGAAAGGATTTGTGAAGCAAAATGGTATGGCCTTCGAATTAAGTCCACTGAAAGATTTAAGAAGTCGTTTTGCCGTAGATAAAATGTACAACAACTTGATGAATGTTTATGTGTACGGTGAAATGGAAAATCCAAATGTATTGACGGATTACTATACACGTCGTCACACATCACAATACAGATTGCATTTTGCGTCTTTGGCTGATTACTATTTATCAAGTGCAGAGCAAGAGTTAGGTTCTAAACAAACGAACTTAATGAATATCAAAATCCTTCGTGAGAATGGACGTGCTGAACAGGCAGCTGAAATTGAAAAAGGCATGCAAGGTATGGAAACGAGATTGAAAGATTACCGTCAAAAAGCAATCAACTTGATCAAGCATTCATTGAAAGAAATGCCTGCAGATGTAGTCATTGATTACGGCGAGCCAACTTCATCGCGCGACCAATACACAGGAACAGGTGTTCCAATGAATTCTTACCAAGATGGTATTTTACATGACTACGTAAGTATGTTATATCGTGCGGGTGACAAGAAAGCAGCAGAAGAATTGGGAGCAGTGGTTGCAAAACAATTAGAATCAATCATGAATTACTTTGAGAAGAGTGATGCATATTTCGCTGGAAATCCAGAAAATCACAGTGATTTATTATCTGCTTTAGATTCGTATTTCAAATTGCACATGTCAGCTATCGATCCAGTAACTGGAAATGCGAGTGGTGCTTTAGCGAAACGCACACAAACAAAGATTGACAACTTGTACAAAAAGTCCTTCCCAGAAATGTTGAAGAAATTGGATGAGAAAGCTACTTCAAATGGAGAAAGCACGCGTCGAGGTTCAAATGCTGGGAAATATGCCCGTATGAAATTCGAATTAGAAGATTACATACAAGCAATTGGAGTACACTATCAATACTTGGCGCCACCAGCAGGTGCTCCGAAACCCGCTCCAGAAATGAATGGAATGAGCATTGAGCAAATGATGCAACAAATGCCCGTTGGTGACTCGGTTATAAAATAAGCAGGTCTTCGGACATGAAACTATTCAAAACCCCACGTTTTTTTAGATGGATTTTTCCGAATAAAACGTGGGGTTTTTCGCGTCTTGAAAATGCTGTTTACCTAACATTCGATGATGGTCCAGATCCAATTATCACCCCATGGATTCTAGACCTTTTGAAAGAAAAGAACATTCAAGCAACATTTTTCTGTGTTGGTGCCAATGCTAAAAAAAATCCTGAATTAGTAGATCGTATCCTTTCCGAAGGACATTCAATGGGTAATCACAGCATGCGCCACGAAAAAGGTGTTAAAACGGCTAATAATATCTATTTGGAATCGGTTAGAGAAGCACAAGGACACATTTCTTCTTCGCTTTTTCGTCCGCCTTATGGGCGTTTGAAAATCTCCCAAACTTGGAAATTAAAAAAGGAATACCAGATCATCATGTGGTCATGGTTATCCTATGATTTCGATCATAGTATTCCACTTGAAACTATTCTCTCCAAAGCTCAAAAACAAATCAAAGCAGGCGATATCCTTGTCTTGCATGATAATCCCAAATGTGCACATCGTGTGAAGGTTCTCTTGCCTCAATTAATTGATATTATTTTTGACAAGAAGTTGGTGTTTAAGGTGATTGAACAGAAGGCTTAAGGCTTTAGGTTTAGAACTAGGTTGGCAATATGAAATATCTTCCGTAAGTTGATTTCCCTATCTTTGTTAGCCAATTATGCAATTAATCTCAAATCATGGGTAATCTTCACTTTGTTGAAAATCAAATTCAGCAAGTAACAAGTTTTCAAGAACTTGTTACGACACGTTTTGCAGGAGACGTCAATGCACTTTGCTGGTCGCGTGAATTTACCGGTGACTTTGCGGAGATTGCAAACAAGATAGAGCTCAGTGAAAACATGGTGCAGTTGGATCAAGAGGAGTTGATGGAACTTGAGTTAAGTGAGGAAGGTCAACGAGCACGTGAAATACTGTTAAGTGACCTGAAGTTGTTGCAAGAACATGGTGCCTCACCAATTTTGAATGTAATCAACTACTATGAACGAGATGATATTTACCCCTTTTTCCCAAGAGATGTGTATTCTTTTCATGTAGATCGCTCTCCCATTCCTGTCGACACTTTTTTATGCACCTACCACGGCGCATCAAGTGATATATTGCCGAATTCACAAGCGATTCAAAAAATACTCGTTCCAGAAATCCGTGATGAACTTAATAAACTGTATGATGGTCCAAAAGAAGGTTTTGAAGCCTACTTAAGTGAAAATTTCTTCGATCTACACTATCAAGTTAAACCCGAAGCGCGAACGATCAATCTTGGACTTGGACATATTTGGCGTTTAGCAATTGACCATCCGGAGAGTAAAGTATTACCTTGTATTCATCGCGCACCGATTGAAAAAAATGGCGAAAGACGGCTTTTGTTGATTTGTTGAGAAACTTAATAATCCCAAATACTAAATCCTAAATCCCTAATCGTTTGTAAACAGGTACTGTAGAACAGGGCTCCCCATACATAATACTTTTCGCTACTGGTTGCAGAAAAGAGACCAATTCGACCATCGCAAAGTCGGGACAAGAAATATCTGAACATCCTTTGATGATGATGCGGCCATTCTTAAATTCTTTGGGGTCTTGTTGGTGAATGGCGGTATGAATAAGTTGTTTTTCTAAATCATTTTGAGATCCAACAATGAATGAATGTGCTAGTCCACTAAGTTTAGATGCAACAAGCATAAATGCCCAAGTCGGAATGATCGCATCAGCAGAACAATGAATATAAATCGCTTTTCCGGCGTATTGCTGCCAATTATTGGTTTTTATCCATTCCCTAAAATCCTTTTCTTTTAAAACCAAACCTTGCCAAAGTTGATCTGCTAAATCAATACCTTCGATGCGCGTTGTAGGCTTGTACATCGCTAAATCAAGAGAAATGAGTCCACTATCTTTTACTTTATTTACAATTTCTTCCATGGGGGTAAGTCTTCTTTACAAAACTAATCTTTTATCGCTGAATGTGTTTTATATTTGTCGAAACAAAATTCGATATGAAACTGCTTTCTATCCTTACTTTGATGCTTATCCTTTTCGCTTGTTCTTCGAATGAAGACAGAATAGCAGGCAAATGGCGTTTAGAAAAAATTGATTATTCAGAACATTTTGAAGGTGTTGAAGAAGATGTCCGTGAAATGCTAAAAGGTAAAATGGAGGAAGAGTTTGAGCGATTAAAAGGCAAAACTTTTTTCATCTTTGGGGAAGATAAAAGCTTAGAATTACAAGCGCCTAATTATCTTGGCAAAATGACCAGCGATAAAGGGAAGTGGAAATTAAATGAAGCGGGAGATTCTGTGTTTTTTGAGATGGGAATTCCTGAAAGTTATCAAGTACTAAGCCTTGAAGGAAATGACTTGAAATTGAAGACCGATGAAATGCCTCGTCGCACCTTGTTTTTGAAAAAAGTCGATTAATCGGACAAGTTGGCAGTCTTTTCTTAGGGGCACACCTTTTGACTTTGGTGCGCTGTGAAACAACCAATCAAACATTTCGGAACAGCAACTGAATCTTTTCTGATTCCCGCATTTTTACTCATTGTAATGTGGCTATTTCAGTGGGCAAATCAGTTGTTCAATTATCCACTACATACTTTAGGTATTCTCCCAAAATCACTTGACGGATTAAAAGGAATACTCTTCATGCCGCTCATTCATTCCTCGCGGGAGATAGAACATATCATTAACAATTCACTTCCTACCTTCATACTAACAGCTGCTTTATTTTACTTCTACAGAAGTATTGCCGTGAAAGTATTCTTACTTATTTGGATTTTTACTGGATTTTTATTGTGGGCATACGCTGCAGATAAAGGGGTGTATCATATTGGAATGAGTGGTGTAATTTACGGACTTGCTTCCTTTCTTTTTACCTCAGGTGTTATTCGAAAGTTTTTGCCTTTACAAGGTATTTCTTTGTTTGTAGCATTTATTTATGGAAGTATGATTTGGGGCGTTTTTCCAATGGAACAACGCGTTTCTTGGGAAGGTCATTTAATGGGTTTTTTAACTGGTATAATTCTAGCTTTTGTATTTCGAAAGGAAGGACCTCAACGACCTAAATTTCAGTATGAAATTGAAAAAGAACTCGGAATTGAACCGCCCGATTTGGAAGGGATGTATTTAGAGCGTCTGCGTCAAGCCGAAGAATTGGAAGCTGAGCGTAAACGACAAGAAAACGGTCACTTTATTGTGTATCATTATGTACCCACTAATCCAACGGTAAGACAACCTGAGGACGATAGTGAGCAAGTAAAATAGCAGCCCCCATTGAAACTTCCTTCCATGAATCCGCCTTGAATTCAATACAAACGTAGGCACTTGTTTTCATGTGGATGTATTCATCCGTCAAGTAAGAGGCAAATTGTGAAATTCCGTCGTTATGACCGATAATTACCAAATCATTTTTATGGTTTAATTTCCAGATGAGTTCAAGAAATTGTTCGCGATCACACAGATACAAATCATCCACGAAGGTTTTTTTAGAAACGTTCAAGTAATTATCAAGAATCGCAAAAGTTTGACGCGTGCGTTTTGCGCTCGAACAAAAAACTTCCACAGTTTCCGTTAAATGAATCTCCAAATAAACACCTAAAGCATTGGATTGCACTACTCCTTTGGGAAGTAATGCACGATCGAAATCTTTGCCACTTGCAGCAAAAGGTTCTGTTTTAGCATGACGAATCAGATGAATTTTCATTTTTTTAAGCGTTGCACCAACCATTAAATAGGTAAGATCGTTCAAATATACGTGAAGTGAATGAAATGCCTCAATAAATTTGAGTGGAGATAGCTGGGGGATTAGTGATGGAATTATAAAAATATATCGTAAATTGCGTAGTAACGTCAAAATAAGAACCTTGCAAAAGACAATCGATATCAACACTGAATTGCTTCAAGCGTGTGTGCATGATGATCGAAAAGCTATACAGGCTTTGTTTGAGCACTGTTTCAAGGTTTTTATGCCTGTTTGTCGACGTTACCACAACAATGATGAAGACGCTCGCTCTTCACTGAACATTGGCTTCATGAAAATATTAAAAGGCTTGGAAAAGGTAGACAAAGAAGTCAATTTTCCTGCTTGGTCGAAACGAATTATGGTAAATACCTTGATCGATGAATACCGTAAATCAAAGAATTATTTATCAAAAGTATCGGCGAAAGAAACAGAACGTGAATTGGATCTTCAGGCAGTTCCGACTGATAACGAAGTGGAAGCTAGCTTTGGATATGAAAACCTACTTCAACTAATCGCTACATTGCCCGAAATCAGTGGTAAAGTTTTTAACCTTTATGTAATTGAGGGATACAATCATAAAGAAATAGGTGATTTATTGGGAATGTCGGAAGGAACATCAAAATGGCACCTTTCAACAGCACGAAAAGCGTTGAGAGAGAAACTAGAAAAAATGGAAGTACAAATGCAACGAATGGTTATATGAGCTGGACGGACGAGGAATTAGATCAATTGTTTTCTGATGCTGCATCGAATGCGACTGCAGAATACAATGATGCTTATTGGAAAGATATTGAAGGCATGTTACCTGTGCGTAAAAAACGCAAAGGACTTCTATGGTGGATGGGCGGTGCTGGAGCAATAGTGTTTTTTGGATCCTTGCTTTTGGTACAATTTCCTTTTACTACAAAATCAACTATTGGGAAAGAAAATGCACGTGAATTAGCGAATAGTTCAGTAACTGACTTGAATCAAAGCCCAACATCGAGCCCTTCAAATCGAGTGAAGAAAACTGTAAATTTAGTAGAATCAAATACTTCGTTAACTGATAATAATCTGAACATATCTTACAATTCAGTATCTCTTCAAAACACAAATAATTACAAAGCTACTAAAGGAACAATTAATCCTGAAAATGCAGTTCAACAAAAAGTAAAATCGAACGAAGCAATTGTTGAACCTATTCGTTTAGTAGATAATTCGTTGTTAGTTAATGAAGACAGACGATTATTTAATCCAATTGAAATTGTAGAGTCGAATGATATTCAACAAGAAAAGTTGGAAACTGAAGCCATTCCAACTTTGGCAACAATTGATATCAATCCTTTGCACCATTCAGGTGAATTGATCCCAACGTTTTATAAATTGAAAACACGTTCACCTCACGCGTTATTTGCAGAAGTAGGACTTGGATTAGGTCAATCTCCAATTACTTCATCTGAAAATGGCAGCGCAATAGCAAAAAATTATGGTCTCCAATTAGGTTATTCATTCCAGAAAAGCAACTTCAGATATTCAGCTGGACTAGGTATTTCAGTGCAGCAATTTGACAATGTATACATTAAAGAACGTTCATTGATTTATGGTTTTGGTTCAAACAGTATTGACAATCATTATCGTTTTAGTTCATTGTTGCGTTTAGAAGTTCCGTTGGCGATTGGCTATCAATTTAAGCGTCACACACTTTCTGCCGGAGCAAGTTTTTCTCTCCCTCTAATTGCTGGGCTTAGCTTTACAAAATATGTAGATGGAAACATGGCAGTCGAAGAAAAAGGATACACTTCAACTGAATTTTTTAAACCATTTGGTGCTGAGTTGCAAGTGGGCTATGCTTATCAATTAGGATCAAACTGGGAATTGGGCGCGAAAGTACAAATGCAACTTATTAATCCAATTGCTTCAGATCGAATTTTAGGAACATCGAATGCTTTGCCGCTTAGTGGTCAAGTAGCATTAAGAAAAACTATTGTCTTCAAAAAATGAAAATAACAATGAAATATAACACCATCCTCCTATTGTTTTGCGCAATTGTATTGCTTGGCGCATGCAAGAAAAAGGAGATTGAAGATCCATCTACAAACAGTTCTCCCATTTTCACTGCTGCGGGTTCATTGGGGAGTGAAAGCTTTTTGTTAGAAGCTGGAAACGAAAATGTTTTCATGAATACGTTTATCAAAATGTCAAATGGTGTAAAAGTTTATTCAGGTAAATTAGGCAATGAAGAAATGGAAATTGAGATTGGTTTACACGAAGGGAATATCGATTTAGAAGTGCCTTTCAATATTCAAAATTTTCCATCAAGTTTAGCATTTGCAGCGCTTCCTTCTCAACCATTAGCATTTCTTTCCAAAGATTTACTTCCGAATAGCATGTTTATAGATGAGGTTAGATGGTATATTGATGGTGCCTTTTCTGGGGTGAATGATGTAGAAATAATCGAACCTGGAAAATATAACGTATGCGCCGAAGTAGAGTTTAATGATGGTTCTGAAGCAACTTTGTGTAATGAAATGATTTTAGGCTTTGCAGTCAATGCGTCTTGCAAAATGCGCCATGTCCTGCAGTCAAACGGTAACCTAAAAGTATGGATGGATGCATATTCTACACCTATTGACCATATTTTATGGTATGTTGACGAAACATTAGTTGGAGAAAGCATGAATTTAGACACCAACATTGATGATCAAAACCATCTGATTAGTGCAGAAATATTCTACACAAATGGAGCCCATCGCAAAAAGTCAATTTTGGTTGATGGGAGCCTAAGTGGTAAGTTAATTGATGATTTTTCAGTTTTCGAGAATGGATCGGTTAGTCAAATTAAATGGGATAATTCAGTTATTCTTAAAGTAAAAAAGAATGGATTCATTTATTCAAGTGCAGGAGCTGATAACTCTTCAAGTTCCATTCAATTACTTAACTTGAGTTATTATGGGAAAAATAGTATGGGGAAAGATGTTTATAAATGTGTCGCTAGCGTGTCTGTAAACGTTAGAGAAGGTCAGTCTGGTGCCATTTTACTTCTTGACTTTACGACTACTTTTGGACTAGAAATGCATTAAATAATTTATTGCTTTAAATTGATTAGATTTGGGCAGCAATTTACACCTATGAAACAAATACTTACGAGCGCAATTGTGCTCCTTTCACTTGCTACACAAGCACAAATTCAATTAGTAAAAGCAGATTTTGCGACAGGTGGAGATACGGTTCGCATGAGTCAGGCAAACGACAATGGTTACGATGTTACTTTAACGGGTGCTGCATATACTTGGGATTATTCAGATTTAACACCAACGGGTCAGATATTGAAAGATTTTCGTTCGATGGCAGGTGCGCCAACCTTTATTCAATTTATCTATGGTTCCTTTGCAGCTGCCAAATATCAGGCTAGCTATTATATAGAATCAACTGCTTTGCCAATCGATCAAATCACTACGTTTTTACCTGTATCGATTGAGAATCTTTATCAATATTCGAAGCGTTCAGATGATTCATTGACATCACTCGGTTTTGCAATGACGGTAAATGGAACAGATATACCTTTCAAATCAGATACCATCGAAACGCGTTATGATTTTCCGTTAGATTTCGGAAACACACATTTTTCTAGAGGTTATACTTTAATCAATTTCAATCCAATCTTAGATGCTGTTTGGAATCAACACCGAACACGCACAACAACTGTCGATGGATATGGTTCAATAACTACTCCTTACGGCACATTCGACGCCTTGCGCATCAGACATGACATTACAGAAATAGACTCTATTTACTACACATTCCCATTTATTGGGGCAACATGGGTTCCAATTCCGATACCTGCGAGTCATGAATACGAATGGTGGACAAATGGTCAGAAAGAACCAATATTGCGAATTACCACGAATGAATTTGGAGGCAATGAAAATATTACGGCAATAGAATACCGTGATAATTATAACGCTGCTTTTGCGGGTATTGAAGAAGAAATTTTGATTTTTTCAATCTATCCTAATCCAGTTTCAGATGAATTAACAATTGAAAATATTGAAAACGTTAATACTATTCAGGTGATTGATGCAAAAGGTTCAATTGTTTATTCGAAAAAAATCAGTGCGGAAAATCAATTGAAAGTTGATGTATCTTCATTTGCAACAGGAACGTATCAAGTTGTCTTCTCGACGAACAATCAAACAAGTGTTAAAACATTTGTGAAAAAATAGTCCCTTTTTCTTTTGTATCTTTGTGCAAAGGCAAACCGGTCTATCGCTGCCCCAATTCGTTGGGGGGGAGGAAAGTCCGGGCAGTACAGAGCACCGTACTTCCTAACGGGAAGGTATCAGCCTCGGCTGATAACAGAAAGTGCCACAGAAAGGAAAACTACTCCCGATTTGTCGGGAGAAAAGGTGAAAAGGTGGGGTAAGAGCCTACCGCTCAGGCAGCAATGTGTGAGGCAAGGTAAACCTTACGGACTGAAAGACCAAATATACCGGGGTTTGAGTGTAATCGCAAGATTGCATTCATTGAGGGTTGCTCGCCTGACTCGGAGGGTAGGTCGATGGACCCCACGCGTGAGTTTGGGGCTAGATAAATGATAGACGTCTTAACTTCGGTTGAGATACAGAACCCGGCTTACAGGTTTGCCTTTTATTTTTTTCTATCAATTAAAAGAATCTTGCGTTTTAAATGGGCTTTGTAAGTCAATGAAACCGGACGTTCTTAGTCATATTGCTAATTTGCAATATAGCTAAGTTTAAAGCTAGCTAAGTTTGAAAATCCTTGATTGTTGTATTCAACTATTCAATTTACTTTATTCCTCTAATTTATCCAATATCAATTTCGCTTTCTTTCGTCCCGAACAAAGATTATGCATCTCAACAGGATAGCGTTTGAATCGAATGTTTTGATAAGTATATGAACGATTCATTGACTGAGTAATAGGAAAAGTATTCCACCAATTATTGAGTCGTTGATTCACATCATCTTCCGTTATATATTGAATAAAAGTGCAAGCATTGGTGTAATTTTGGGCTTGTTTCACAATGCCGATAGATCTTAATGAATAAAATGTCCCTCCTTTATTCTGATTCGGGTAGGTAACTTTTCCTTTTTTATATTTTGATTTATATAAAGAACTATCGGAATAAAATGCGGAATATAATGTTAGAATTGGTGTGAGATTGAGAGAAGAGTCTCTAACCACTTGAAATGTTGTTTTTTTACTAAATAGTGCCTTGAACCATTTTGATTGAGTTGAATCTGCTTCTGAACGCATTCTATTCAAAACACCTCCTATAAGAGGGTACAGTTCTTTATCATCTTTCAAATTGGTCATCCAACTTGCTTTTTTGGACAAATCACTATATGTTGAAATTTTACCAGCTGAATCATTACGGTGAACAATTATATAGGGATCAACTGCTATTCCAAACCAATCCATTTCTTTACTATTGAACTTGGAACTAGTAGTTGGTTGGTTTTCTGGCAATAGAATTTTTTGCAATCGACCTTCTTCCTTTAGTTGGTACATATCAAGCGACGATTTCAGAATAACAAGATCAATATCTGTGCTGTAACCTTCGTTTTTTATACGCTTAGAAATTGAATCTGTTGACATATAATGCACTACAATTTCAATTGAATGTTCCTTTTCAAAGGAAGCGAAAAGTGATTTATCCTTGGCTTTGATAAAATCGGAAGCAATGATTAAACGTTGTTTTTTGAATTCATGAGCAGGTTCAATGCCACACGAATATAGGAATCCGAGTGAAATCAAAAGAAAAAAGCCAAAAAAACGAAAAATTAGCATACAACAAATATATTCAACATTCTGCTGTAGTAGACGAACCAAACGATTTAATTACCTTCGCAGAAAAAAAAGTGGCTAAAATTACGAAGCAACAACAAGCAAAATTGAATGCACTTTCAATTGAATTGAAATCAGGGAATGAAATTAAAATCTCTGCAGCAATCAAAATCCTACAAACAAATGGTCACGCGAACATTTTACCTGAGTTAGTTGAATTGTTGAAAACGAAACCAAGTCAAAAGATTCGTGCTGAATTAATGGAATTATTGAACGATTTGCGTGACACATCTGTTGCTGAAACAATGATTGAATTAATCAGAGACGATAGCAATAAACCAGTTCTTCCAGATTTACTTTCCGCAATTTGGGGAAGTAAAGTTGATTATAGCCAGTACTTACCAGAATTCATAGCGATTGCTGTAGATGGTGATTTTATGATTGCACTGGAATGCTTGACCATCATCGAAAATCTTGAAGGTCCTTTTGAGGAAAGATTAGTGCTAGAATCACAATTACACTTGCGTGATTATGTTGAGGATAGCGCACCAAAAGAAGAAAAGAAAGCGAAAATAATGAGCGAAATTGCCTTAATCATTAAAGATTTAGACAATATGGATCACGATGATATCGATTTTTTTAACGAATAATTGAAACTCGATTAGAATTCCCAACCGTATTTCTTCTGAATAATCGATTGAACGTTTTCCAATACCTTTTGATTTTCGATTTTGTCCAGAACATCGCCAATAAAAGCAGATACCATTAAGTTTCTTGCAGCTTTTTCTGATAAACCTCTTGCGCGTAGATAGAATATTGCCTCATCGTCTAGCTGACCCGTTGTAGAGCCATGTGAGCACTTTACATCATCAGCATAAATTTCCAATTCTGGTTTTGAATTAACGGTTGCATCATCACTCATCAAAACATTACCGTTTGACTGAAAAGCATTTATTTTTTGCGCATCCTTTCGAACAAAAACCTTTCCGTTAAAAACAGCAGTGGCTTTATCGTAAATCACACCTTTGTATAATTCATTCGAAAGGCAATACGCCACTTTATGATCTACAACTGTGTGATTATCCACATGCTGATTGTCCTTCAGAAGATACGCTCCATTCAAGTTACTTGTGCAATTGGACCCACTAACAGCGATATTCAAATTGTTCCGCACCAAAGTCCCATCCAACGTAATTGTATTGATGGTAAATGTAGAATCTTTCTTTTGATCAACTTGTTCTGTTAATACTGCGAAATTGCCTTGTTCTTCGTGCTGAATTTTGTCAATTGTTAAATTGGCATTTTCACCAACAAAAACCTCCGTAACAACATTGTTTATTGATGAAGTAGCCTCTTGGGATACATACTCTTGAACGATATGTGCTTGACCAAAATCTTCACACACAATTAAATTTCGTGTAAAAGAAGCAGTGTTTTCGCAACTTAAGATGTTCAAAACGTGAATGGAAGAACTAATTTTTTGGTTACGTTCAATGTGAATCAATATCCCATCACTTGCATAAGCTGTATTCAACGCTGTAAAGACTTGATTTTCTTGTTTAACAAGTGTCCCAACAAGAGAAAGTTCATCGCTCGCACATGATGTAAGGGCTTTTACCTTTATTCCTGCAGGTAAAATTAATGAAGATAGATCAGCTCTAAATCGTCCATTATCAAAGACAAAAAGAAGCGCAGTATCATTTAAAGTCCCAGGTAGTTTAATAGCAGCGTTTTCTTGTGTTTGAGACGCTTTTATTGAGGCAATCCGTCCAACACGTGTATATTTCCAATCTTCTTGGCGCGTTGTCGGAAAATCACTTTTAATTAAAACAGCCAATGCTTCTTCCTTCAAGTCACTTGAAAACGCCAAATTTGAAAGCGTCAAATGCTCAGTAAAAAGGGCTAATTTGTTTTGTTGAATAGTATCGTTCATTTTATTCAATTTTCAAGACACTATTGTGCGTCAACTTCTGCTTTAATCCAATCGTATCCTTTCTCTTCTAACTCCAATGCTAATTCTTTTGGACCTGATTTTACAATCTTTCCATTGTAAAGGACATGAACAAAATCTGGAATAATATAGTCTAACAATCGCTGATAATGTGTAATAACGATAGTAGCATTGTTCGGAGATTTTAGGGTGTTAACACCATTTGCTACAATTCGCAATGCATCGATGTCCAAACCAGAATCAGTTTCATCTAAGATTGCTAATTTGGGAGCTAACATCGCCATTTGAAAAATTTCATTACGCTTCTTTTCTCCACCAGAAAATCCTTCGTTTACAGAACGAGAAGCCAATTTTGCATCTAATTCGACAATGGCAGATTTTTCACGAACCAATGCCATAAAATCCTTCGCTGAAATTTGCTCTTGACCTCTGTACTCGTGAATCTCGTTTAATGCCGTGCGCAAGAAGTTGACATTTGAAACACCAGGAATTTCTACGGGGTATTGAAATGCAAGAAATAAACCTTCGCGCGCTCTATCTTCAGTTGATAGTTCCAATAAATCTTGACCGTCAAAATCAACTGAACCTTCTGTTACTTCATATTCTTCGCGGCCAGCCAAAACAGAAGCAAGTGTACTTTTACCAGCGCCATTTGGTCCCATTATCGCATGAACTTCTCCAGCCTTCACTTCAAGGTTCAAGCCTTTTAATATCTCTTTGCCATCAATTGAGGCGTGTAAGTTTGTTATCTTAATCATCTTTTACTAATTAGAAGATTGCAAATTGCAGATTGCAAATTCAAGCTTCAGTTACGTTATTTTTTCTCAAAGGATTTTAAATATTTACTAAATCCCGACAATTGTTTACTCGTTTCAATACACTTTTGTTTTAAGTCTGTATATTGATTTTCGTTAATATAATTCAGATTGAATGCAATTGTAAGTTGTGTTCTTAATTCACCGCATGACCCTTTAGAAATTGCTAAGAAATACAAAAATTGATTTTTGGCATCTCTTTCAAAACCTTCAGATATATTTGAAGGAATCGAAATTGCAGATCGGCGGATTTGATCTTTTAATCCATAATCTTTAGAGAAAAGCTCGGAATTTGTTAAGGCGTAGATTTCAGTGCAAAGAGACATGCTCAATTGCCATACTTCTAAATCCTCAAAACCCTTTATTCTACTCATAATCTGTAATCTTCAATTTGTAATCTGTAATCTTCAATTTGTAATCTTCAATTCTGAATTATCCCACTGATCCTTCTAAACTTATTGCCAGCAATTTCTGCGCTTCTACAGCAAACTCCATTGGTAACTGATTTAGTACTTCTTTACAGTAACCATTGACAATTAAGCTTATTGCTTTTTCTTCACTAATACCTCTTTGCAAACAATAGAAAATTTGATCTTCACCAATTTTTGATGTAGTTGCTTCATGTTCAATTTTTGCTGAACTGTTTTTACATTCTATATAAGGAAAGGTATGCGCACCACATTCATCCGTCATCAACAAGGAGTCACATTGTGAGAAATTTCTTGCGTTGTGTGCGTTTTTATGTATTTGTACCAATCCTCGGTAAGAATTTTGTGACTTTCCTGCAGAAATACCTTTCGATATAATGGTGCTTTTTGTGTTTTTACCAAGGTGAACCATTTTTGTACCTGTATCCGCTTGCTGATAATTATTTGTCACGGCAACAGAATAGAATTCACCAATCGAATTATCACCTTTTAAAATACAAGATGGATATTTCCATGTAACTGCAGAACCCGTTTCTACTTGAGTCCATGAAATTTTAGCATTGCGCTCGCATATCCCTCGTTTCGTTACAAAATTGAATATGCCTCCTTTGCCGTCTTTATCCCCTGGATACCAGTTTTGGACCGTTGAATACTTAATTTCTGCATTGTCAAGTGCTATTAATTCAACAACTGCAGCATGCAATTGGTTTTCGTCTCTCTGAGGTGCAGTGCATCCTTCTAAGTAAGATACGTATGCACCTTCATCAGCGATAACCAGAGTTCTTTCGAACTGACCCGTTCCACCTTCGTTTATTCTAAAATAAGTTGATAATTCCATCGGACAACGAACGCCTTTTGGAATGTAGCAAAATGAACCATCTGTAAAAACAGCAGAGTTCAATGCTGCATAAAAGTTATCACTCGTAGGAACAACTGTCCCCATATATTTCTTTACTAATTCAGGATGGTCATGAACTGCATCCGAAAAAGAACAGAAAATAATTCCAAGTTCACCTAATTTCGCTTTAAAAGAGGTTGCAACCGATACAGAATCCATTACAAAATCAACTGCAACATTAGTCCCAGTTAAACGTTGCTGTTCTTCCATCGAGATCCCCAACTTGGCCATTGTTGCCTTCATTTCTGGATCTACATCGTCCCAAGATTCGTATTTCTTCGTTTGTTTAGGTGCAGAGTAATATGTGATATCTTGAAAATCAGGTTTTGTGTAATGAACATGTGCCCATTCAGGTTCAGTCATTGTTTTCCAAACAGCAAATGCTTTTAAGCGATGTTCTAGTAACCACTCAGGTTCATTTTTTTTTGCTGAAATAAAGCGAATGATGTCCTCATTTAATCCTTTAGGAGCTTTATCAGATTCAATATTTGTTACAAAACCAAATTTATATTCTTGGTTTTCTAGATCCTTAGCGAGTTCGTTTTCTGTATAACCCATGATTGGAATGTGTCGTGTAAAAAGTATGTTGTATTCTTATACTGAAAATGATTCTCCGCAACCACACGTTCTATCTGCGTTTGGATTTTTGAATATAAAGCCCTTTCCATTCAAACCACCAGAAAAATCTAAGGTCGTTCCTAGTAAATACAAAAAGCTCTTTTTGTCAACAACTACTTTAACCCCGTTGTCTTCAAATGTTTTATCATCTTCTTTTTCTTCGTTGTCAAACGTCAGTTGATACATCAAGCCTGAACAACCTCCTCCTTGAACACCAACTCTTATGAAAAAACCAGATTTCCCTTCGTCTTCCATTAAGCGAATTGCTTGTTTCTTGGCTGTATCGGTAACTGTGATCATATGTTATAGTTGTTTTCTTTATTTAGATTAATTATAAATAGAATCTAAATCTTTTGCAAAAATACCACTTTTATGGTATTGATGCAATGAATTATCAAAATAACAAAGCCAAATCTGTTTAGTTTTTGTAAAAGTTGAATTTTTTAAACAAAAAAACAGCCTAATGCAACTGAATAATAATAATTTGCGTCTATATTAGCGTTCAATATAAATTTTTGCTATTACAGATATGAAAAAACTACATTTCATTATTACGTTCAATTCCTTTTTTTTGTTCTCATTCTATTCATTTTCGCAGTCTGAAACTGTTACAATTTCCAATGGTGTGATTGTGCACGAACCATTGGGTGTTGAAGGAAAAGTGAAACAAGATGTTGATATACAAAACAATGAATCTTCAAGCATTGATTCATGGTCATTGGAAATTTGTCTACAATTCCGAGAGGATGTTCAAAACAAACTAAATGCGGCTCCATCCGAAGTAGAATCACTTCAATACAGATTGAAATTGCAGCAAATTGAAGAGCGTATTGTTGAATTAAAATCAAAGAAATAATGAAGCATCTTTCAAAAATTATAAGTTCGGTTTTTTTCTTGTCTTTAAGTTTTATTTCTTTAGGTCAGTTAACTCCGATTGGAAATTCTGGTAATTCAACCACTAACTATACGAACGGTGCTGCAAATAATCCAATTTATATTTGGTGTGCAGATGGACTTTCTAATAACACTGCTTCTTTGACGGCTAGTGCCCCGTCAGGTGTTGGACCTTACACTTTTAATTGGTTTTATCATGATCAGTCAAATTTCTCTTGGACACCCTATTTTACAGAAACTGGAATGTCTTCGACTTTGCTAAATTTGCCGAGTGATGGTTATCGTGTTCAAATTTATGATGCAGGCAATAATTTAGTTGGTTGCTACATCGCATGGGTTTGGAATATGAACAGTGATGTGAATGCGAATAATACTCCTACTGCTTGTAATGGATCAAATTTGAGTGGATCCGTTAATGTTAATGGATCTTTTACATACTATAATCCTCCACCACCTGAGTCATTGATTAATGCGTCCACTCAAATAAATGTTTGCTTTTCAGCAACTCATACTTGGGTTTCGGATTTAGCATTTTATTTAGTAGGTCCAGCTGCATGCGGGAGTCCAACAATTTTATTATCTCCCAATCCAGGAGCTATTGGTCAAGGGACAGTTTGTAATTCAGGTGATAATGTTAATAATCTCTGTTTTACCACTTCACCAGCAGGGAATTTAAACGTTTGTGCACCAGCACCAGCAACTCTTTCTGGCACATACAGTAGTTATGGACCAACAAATACGCCTATAAACTGGAATACTTTGTTTGGATGTAATGCTGCAGAAGGTGGTTGGCGAGTTCAGATTTATGATTGCATTGGTCTTGATGTTGGAGCTTTAACCAACGCGTCAATAACTTTCTCAAATCTAACATCCATTTGTGGCTCGCCCACATCGATTAGTTATACATCAGGAGCGATTAACTCTGCAATAAACGATAATTCGTGTTCAGCTGCATTAGCTTCGATATTTCAAGTTCCAATAACTCCCAACTTGACAACACCAATAACTATTAATGCTTCAACAACTTATCTTTGGACTGCAGATCAATCCGCTACAATTCCGAATGCTTCCTCGAGTTTGACATCGGGAGTTTCTAATATTCCCAATGGTACAACCAATTTCACGTTAACAGCAACAATTAGTTATGGAAGCGTAGTTTGCACGAATAATGCTGTCACTGCCTTTGTTAACACATGTTGCACTGCAACAGCGGATGCGGGATTAAACATGAGCTTTTGTAATGTTGCAAGTGGTCAAATTGGAACGCCAACTTTACCTGGAATGACATATTCATGGTCACCCTCTTCAGGATTGAGTGATGCAAATATCGCTCAACCAACTGTGACATTATCTTCACCTGGAAGCACTGTATACACATTAACTGTTGTCAATGTAGCTGATGGAGGATGCAGCGCAACTGATAATGTAACGGTAACTATTTCAGCATCTCCAACATTAACGGTTTCGCCAAATACCTCTGTTTGTCCTGGTGGATGCGCGACCTTAACGGTAAGTGGTGCTGATTTTTATAGCTGGTCTCCTGCAGCAGGAATAATCGATCCAAGTTTAACATCTCAAAATGTTTGCCCAACTGCGACAACTACTTATAATGTAACTGGTTATGCTATTGGTAATACTGCTGTAACAAATGGAGATTTCACTGGTGGTTCATCAGGCTTCACAAGCGATTACATACTAAATAGTAACACACAATCGGAGAGCACTTATTTTGTAACTACAAATGCTAACAATACTCATCCAAACTTTGTAGGTGTTGACCATACAACAGGAACAGGAAATTTCTTAGTTGTAAATGGTTCTGGTACGCCAAATAGTTCTGTTTGGTGTCAAACAATTCCTGTTCAACCTAATACGGATTATGTTTTCTCGACATGGGTAAGCACCTTAGCAGTTGGCTCACCAGCAAGTTTGCAATTCAGTATTAATGGTGCAAATTTATCCACTCCTTTCACGGCACCTGCTGGAACGAACGTTTGGGATGAGTTTTATACGACTTGGAATTCAGGTGCATCAACATCTGCAACAATTTGTATAGTGAATCAAAATACATCTACTGGAGGAAACGATTTTGGTATTGATGATATCGTTTTCTCACCTGTTTGCACTTCGACAGAATCTGTAACTGTGACTTTTAACACTAATCCTGTTGTATCAGCTGGGAATTATCCTGATGCTTGTGTTGATGCTGCTGATATAACATTAGCAGGAACTCCTGCAGGAGGGACGTTCACAGGGAATGGTGTAACTGGAAACTCTTTTGATCCAACAATTGGAACACAAACAATAACTTACAATTATACGGATGCAAATGGTTGTTCTAATTCAAATACAGCGACTATAACAGTGAATCCACTTCCAACGGTTTCTGCAGGAACTTACCCAGCTGTTTGTGCAAGTGTAGTTTCTGTTCCTTTGTCAGGAACACCAGCTGGTGGTACTTTTTCTGGAACAGGTGTATCTAGTAATTCATTCAACCCAGCTGTCGGAACATCAACAATATCATATGTATACACAGATGGAAATGGTTGCACGAATAATGCGAATACAATTATTAATGTCAATGCTATTCCGTTGGCTGATGCAGGCTCATATCCAGCAGCTTGTCAAGATGCGCCAAACGTGAATTTAGTTGGTAGTCCAACAGGTGGAGTTTTCACAGGGACTGGTGTATTAGCCGGAACTTTTGACCCTTCTGTTGGAACACAAACTGTAACTTACACATATACTGATGGTAATGGTTGTGTTAATATCGCAACTGCATTAATGCTTGTAAATCCTCTACCAAATATTAATGGAGGTACTGATGTAACGGTATGTGAAGGCGAAACGGTTACTTTAAATGGATTAAATGGAGTTTCATACAGTTGGAATACTGGTGGAATTGATGGTCAACCATTTACTCCACCATTGGGTGCAATGGTTTATACAGTAACTGGAACAGATGCAAATGGTTGCGTAAATAGTGATAATGTAACGGTAAACACCCTTCCAATGCCAATTGCTTCTATATCGGCGAATATTCAAACAGGTTACCCGGTTTTACCGGTGACTTTTACGAATAACTCAACAAATGCGAGTAATTATGCGTGGGATTTTGGTAATGGCCAAGTGTTGACAACTACAAACATGAATAACCAGAATATGAGTTATTCTTCACCTGGTACATATATCATACAATTGGTTGTTGGAAATGGATTCTGTACTGTATTAGACACCTTGCATGTTATTGTTCTTCCTTTCCCAGATCCAATTGTTTACATTCCAAATGTATTTACGCCGAATGGTGATGGTTCAAATGATACATTTACTATCGATACTGATTTCGCCGAAAGTCTTGAGATTCAAATTTTCAACCGATGGGGTAATGTCGTAAAAGAAATAAGTGGATTAAATGAATCTTGGAATGGTATGGTCGATAACAAAGAAGCATCTGATGGTGTTTATTTCTTTAAATATACTGTGACTGGAATTAATGGTGAGATTCTAACTGGACATGGAAATGTTACCTTAATTAGATAAATATCATTTTTTAAAAATATAAACGGGAGTTAATAGCTCCCGTTTTTCGTTTAGCTAAGTTCATTTATTTGTTAACTTCGCGAAGTAAACTAGTAGCAGTGAAGGTTTTTAGCGGCATTGATTCCATTCTTGAAATAAAAAATCCAGTTCTTACAATAGGTACTTTTGATGGTGTGCACATTGGACACCAGAAGATTATTGAACGTTTGAATGAAGAAGCAGTTAAAATTGATGGAGAATCTGTGTTGTTTACATTTTATCCCCATCCACGTATGGTGCTTTTTCCTGATAGTCACGGATTGAAACTGATACAAACTCAAGCAGAGAAAATAGATAAATTGTGTAAATGCGGACTTCAAAATGTTATAGTTTTTCCCTTTACAAAAGAATTTTCTCGCTTAACTGCAATTGAATTTGTACGTGATTATTTGGTCAACAGACTTAATGTGAAAAAATTAGTTATTGGTTACGATCATCAATTTGGAAAGAACAGAGAAGGTAGCTTGGAATTTTTGAAAGAGATTGCTGATACTTATGATTATGAGGTGATTGAAATTCCTGCTCAAGATATTGATGAGGTGAATGTAAGTTCGACTAAGATTCGCAATGCTTTACTTGGAGGGGATATTGAAACGGCAAACAATTTCCTTGGTGAGAATTTTGAACTTACAGGTACGGTCATAAAAGGCAACCAAATTGGTTCTCAAATGGGATTTCCAACTGCCAATATTCAAATAGACAGTGAATTGAAATTAATTCCTGGAAATGGCGTATATGCTGTCTGTGTTCGTTTGGAAGATGGATCTATATTAAATGGAATGCTAAATATCGGTACAAGACCGACAGTTACTGCTTCGGAAGAACTGAGAATTGAAGTACATTTGTTTGATACCGCTCTGAATTTATACGGTCAAAAACTGACGGTACGATTCTTGAAAAGAGTCCGAGATGAAAAGCGCTTTGAGGACAAAGAAAGTTTAATTAATCAATTGAAAAATGATGAAATTACTGTACGTAGTATCTTTCTTGCTGTTAACAATGATTAATTGTTTCGCACAAAAAATCGAAATCAAAACATATTCTTTAGATCAAGCACTTTTGGCAAATCCAGATACCATTTTTGCACTTGATTTGTCGCACCAGAAATTTGATACAGTTCCTGCTGAAATCGCAAAATTCACACGACTGAATTATTTAGATTTAAGTAAGAACAAATTAAGTAAGCTCCCGGATTTTTTAGCAGACCTAGAGTATCTTAAAACAGTCAATATATCAAAGAATAAATTTGATGTATTCCCATTAGTGCTCACGCGGATTGATTCCCTAACAGTTTTATTGGCCAATAGGAATCAATTTGACCGACTACCAGAAAGCATAGGTTATTGTAAAAATTTGGAGGCTGTTGATTTCTGGGAAACACCCATTATGTCCATTCCAGAATCTTTTTATGCCTTACCAAAACTGAAAAAAATTGATCTTCAAGGAATCAAATATAGTCCTACTTTTCAGAAAAAATTAAAAGATCGATTACCTAATGTAGAGATTAAACTCGATCCACCGTGTGATTGTATGGAATAATCAATTGAAACGAATTGCTTTAATCGGACTAATTCGAGTAATTGCATAACTTGGAATTATAAGTGCCAACAAACATACAATCAAGGTTCCAATATTAAGCGCTAACCATGCCCAAATATTTAATTCAATCGGGACTTTATCAATATAATAAACCTCTGGGTTCAGTTTAAGGATGTGTAAATAGT
>JBIIKG010000279.1:0-2881 GCA_044233275.1 Crocinitomicaceae bacterium
GAATTGTCACAAACCATTCCAAAGGGTCGATGTGTGTCAAAATGGCGCAAATTCGCGATTAAAAGTGACTACCTTTTATTTTGACTTATAAAGAATTCATCGTTGATAGAATGCTGAAAACTCGCTCGAAGATCGATTTCATTTCACAAATTCTTTGGTATCTTTGCCGTATGCATGAAATGATTTTAATTTTAGATTTTGGTTCCCAGTATACACAGCTGATTGCCAGAAGAGTAAGGGAGATGAATGTTTATTGTGAAATTCATCCATGGAATAAATGTCCAGAAATTACACCAAATATAAAAGGAGTGATTTTGTCAGGAAGTCCTTTTTCTGTTCGGGAAGAATCCTCCCCAAAACCTGATTTAACCAATATCAAAGGAAAATTACCTTTGTTAGGTGTTTGCTTTGGTGCGCAGTTTTTAGCGCATAATTTCGGAGGAGAAGTATTGCCCTCTTCAATTAGAGAATATGGTAGAGCACATTTGTCGTATGTAAACAAAGAACATCGTTTAACAAAGAATTTGACGGATGGATCGCAAGTATGGATGTCGCATGGTGATACAATTAAAGTCATTCCATCACATTACAGTGTTATAGCATCTACAGTTGATGTTGATATTGCAGGTTACGAAATTGAAGGTGAAGATACATTTGGAATTCAATTCCATCCTGAAGTATATCATTCTTTCGAAGGAGCTATTCTTTTGAAGAATTTTATTGTCGGAATTTGTGGATGCCAACAAGATTGGACGCCAGAATCTTTTGTGGATGAAACTGTTTCTCGTCTTCAGGCTCAATTAGGAAACGATAAAGTTATTTTAGGTTTGTCTGGTGGAGTTGATTCATCTGTTGCTGCGGTTTTATTGCATAAGGCGATTGGTGAAAACCTGCATTGTATTTTTGTGGATAACGGATTATTGCGTAAGAATGAATTCAGCGCTGTATTGGATTCATATAAAGGAATGGGCTTGAATGTAAAAGGAGTTGATGCTGCTTCAAAATTCTATGCTGCATTGTCGGGTTTAACAGATCCAGAATTAAAGCGAAAAGCAATTGGAAAAGTATTTATCGATGTTTTTGATGAAGAATCAAAATTGGTGAAGGATGCTAGATGGTTGGGACAGGGTACAATTTATCCAGATGTGATTGAATCGGTTTCTGTCAATGGCGGACCTTCACAAACCATTAAGTCTCACCATAATGTAGGTGGTTTGCCTGATTATATGAAACTTTCAGTGGTTGAGCCATTACGCTTATTATTTAAAGATGAAGTTAGAAGAATCGGTCGTTCGTTAGAAATAGATGAGAAAATATTGCAGCGACACCCTTTCCCTGGACCAGGTTTAGGAATTCGAATTCTTGGAGAAGTTACAGCTGAGAAGGTACGTATTTTACAAGAAGTTGATTTCATTTTTATCGAAGGATTAAAAGAAGATGGTTTGTACAATGATGTTTGGCAGGCGGGAGCAATCTTTTTACCTGTTCAATCTGTTGGAGTAATGGGGGACGAGCGAACGTATGAAAATGCCGTTGCTTTGAGAGCAGTTTCTTCTACGGATGGTATGACTGCTGATTGGTGTCATTTGCCTTATGAATTTTTAGCTAAAATTTCAAACAAGATTATCAATCAAGTGAAAGGAATTAATCGCGTAACGTATGATATCAGTTCTAAACCACCAGCAACGATTGAGTGGGAATAATTGCTTTGGCACTACTCTTGCAAACGCACAACAAAATTTTCAATTATGAACAGGTTTTTAATCGGATTACTTTTATTTTTTATTGTACCAAGCCTATTTGCGCAGCCGGGAAGTGTTCCAGTTGTAGAAGAAGGTGGTAAAAAATACTATGTTCATACGGTTGAACAGGGAAATACACTTTATGGTTTACAGCGTATTTATGGAGTTTCAGTAGATGAAATTGTAAAGACAAATCCTGGATTAGAAAAAGGTTTGAATGTTGGACAAAAAGTTAAGATTGCTGTTCAGCTTGAAACAGTTACTCATATTGTAAAGAAAAAAGAAACACTTTTTGGTATTGCAAAACAATACAATGTAACTGTGGCATCTATTACTGCTGAAAATCCTGATGCACAAGATGGTGTTGAAATTGGACAACAATTGAAAATAACAGGAGTAGAAAAAGGACTTGCACCAAAAGAATTAGTGGCTGAGGAGGAAGTTAAACAACCTGCTGAAAACACTGAAATTGTTTCGAATCCAATCAAAATTTCTTTTTCTGATACGATTATCAATTATACAGTTTTGGATCAAGAAACGCTTTATAGTATTTCGAAGCGATTCATGGTGCCAGTGGAAGAACTGCAAAAGCTGAATGGTTTGAAAAATTCTAAAATTAAACCGGGCGATGTTTTAAAAATTCCGGTAAAGAAAGAGTCTATTCAAAAAGTTGAAATTCGTCCAGTACCTCAAAAGGAAATCCGGAAAACAGATTCAACCTTACTATATCCAAAAAAGAACACATATAAAATTGCCATAATGTTGCCTTTTAATCTAGATAAAGGTGGGCAAGATTACGTTTCTATGCTTTCAACAGAATTTTATATGGGTGCGAAATTGGCTTTGGATTCCTTAGAAAAGTTAGGATTGAAAGCGGAAGTATTTGTTCACGACACAAAAAATGACACCAATACAATCAAAAAGTTGTTTCAAAAACCCGAATTTCAGTCCCTTGATATGATTATTGGTCCTTTACACCCTGAAATGGCAGATTTTATGGCGAAGTGGTGTAAAACTAATAATATTCGATTGGTGTGTCCGGTTTCCGTAAATTCAGCTGTTTTAAAAGAGAATCCTTTTGTATTTCAAGCTGTTCCATCAGATGCAACCTTAATGCAAGGTTTAGCAAGACATGTTTT
>JBIIKG010000280.1:0-2879 GCA_044233275.1 Crocinitomicaceae bacterium
GTATGATGACAATACGGTTGCAACATTCTCAGCTGATACCTTGATTCAATTCAATCAACCATCCAATGTCACCCTGCCTGGAATTTTCTTTCAGGATGATTGGACGCTCAATGAACGACATAAACTATTGATTGGATTGCGCTACGATTATTCTTCGGTTCATAAAAGCATTCTGACACCGCGTTTAGGGTATAAATTCAACATCAATAAAAACCATTTAATTCGGTTGAACAGTGGGACAGGATATCGCGTTGTATCAATCTTTACGGAAGATCATGCTGCTTTGACAGGTGCGCGAAAAACAGAAATAAGTGAAGAATTGCGTCCTGAACAATCCATGAACGTCAACTTAAACTATTATGGAACGATGTATTTTAAAAATGGGAATCAATTCAAAATAGATTTCAGTCCTTTTTACACTTATTTTTCAAACAAAATTCTTCCTGATTACCTATCAGATCCGAGTAAAATCATTTACAAAAACGTAGATGGACATGCCATAAGTCAGGGACTTAATTTAAACCTCGAATTTAAAAGTGAAGCGTGGAAAGTGAACATTGGTGGAACCTTGATGGATGTTTACCAAGTACAAAACAATGAGCGTTCCAGACAAATTCTAACGGAACAGTTCACAGGTACGTGGTCAATTTCGTATGCTCTTAAAAAACTAAAATTAGAAATTGATTATACTGGAAGTGTTTACAGTCCAATGTTGCTACCAACGCTTGGCGAGTTTGACCCACGTCCTTCCATTTCCCCATGGTGGTCATTGCAAAATATTCAATTCACCTACAAAGGTTTAGGCATTTTCGAACTCTACGGAGGCGTTAAAAATCTCTTGAATTGGGTCCCAGGCAAGAAAATCCCATTTCTTATTGCCCGATCACATGACCCATTTGATAAGTTAGTAGATTTTGATGCCAATGGCAATCCTCTTTCAACAGCAGAAAATCCCTACGCACTTACATTTGATCCAACGTATGTATATGGTCCCAACCAAGGAATTCGTTTTTTCTTTGGGGTGCGATTTTTGTTGAAGAAGGGTTAAAACAGATCGCTGTTCAAGAAAACAAATAACAATAAATAGTATTTACAAAAAATGCTATATTTGTAAAAAGTATTTTGCATTATGGGTAGGGAGAAGCCAGTTTTATTACCGAAACACAAGAAGATCCTCGAACAGTTGGGCGAGAATATTAAGCTTGCGCGTCTAAGAAGGAAATTTAGTGCGGAGCAAGTTGCTGAACGTGCGAACATCAGCAGACCCACATTAACGGCGATTGAAAATGGATCTGAAAGTGTAAGCATTGGTTTGTACCTACAAGCATTGATTGTTCTTGGGTTGGAAAAAGATCTCCTACTTCTTGCTAAAGACGATGAACTTGGCAGGAAATTGCAAGATGCGAACCTAACATCAAAGGAAAGAGCTCCAAAAAAACGATAAGTCATGTCTAAAAAAAATAATAAAAGATACGTATACGTTTATGCGGATTGGCATGGATTAAATGGCCCTTTGTTAATGGGAGTTTTACATGCTGACCTCTTGAGAGGAAAAGAGATCTTTTCATTTGAGTATGAAAAAACATGGCTACAATCAGGACATGCACAATTACTTGATCCTGATTTGCAATTATATGCTGGAATACAATATTTAAACGATCAAGAAAAACAAAATTTCGGGATGTTTCTTGATTCTTCTCCTGACCGATGGGGACGTATTTTAATGCGAAGAAGAGAAGCTGCCTTATCACGACAGGAACAACGGACACCAACTAATTTATTTGAAACAGATTACCTCTTAGGTGTATTTGATGGTCATCGTATGGGAGGCCTGCGTTTCAAATTGGATCCCAACGGACCATTTCTAAATGACAACAGTGCAATGGTAAGTCCACCGTGGACATCTATTCGCGAATTGGAACAAATCAGTTTTCGATTAGAAGAAGATGATGTTATCAACGACCCTGAATATATGAAATGGTTAAGTATGTTGGTTGATCCAGGATCTTCTTTGGGTGGTGCTAGACCTAAAGCGAGCATACTTGACAATAATCATCATTTATGGATTGCTAAATTCCCTAGTAAGAATGATTCAGCTGATATTGGTGGATGGGAAATGGTGACAAATGAATTGGCAATCGCTGCAGGAGTGATTATGGCTGAAGCCCAAGCGAAAAAATTTAATACCAACCACCATACATTTCTAACAAAACGATTCGATCGTTCAGAAAATGGGGAACGTATCCATTTTGCTTCTGCTATGACTTTGTTAGGACACCTGGACGGAGAAGATCATAGCGAAGGGACAAGTTACCTTGAATTGGTCGAATTCATTATAACTCACGGTGTCAAAGTAAATGAAGACCTAGAGCAACTTTGGAGACGCATTGTTTTTAGTATTTGTGTATCAAATACGGATGACCATTTGCGCAATCATGGATTTATTCTGAAACAAGGAGGATGGGTACTTTCACCAGCTTATGATATCAATCCAGTGGAAACAGGTACAGGATTAAAGCTAAATATTACCGAAGATGACAATGCTTTGGACCTTAATCTTGCACTAGAGGTGTGTCCTTACTTCCGATTAAAAAAGGAACGAGCAATTGAAATCATTGAGGAGGTTAAAACATCGGTTCGTAATTGGCGAATAATTGCTCGAAAATATGGTCTATCAAAGCTTGACTGTGATTTAAAGGCATCAGCTTTTTCTAAAGCAGAATAATTACATGTTTGCATGGAATTGTTATTTATTATAAAAAGGTTAATTTAAGAAAAAGGCGCGCATTAGGAATGTATTCATGAAGCGTTCAATTGAACCACTCTCCCTCTCTAATTTGAAAAATAGATAATATCTAAAACTAGTAATGAAATTTGAT
>JBIIKG010000112.1:0-9064 GCA_044233275.1 Crocinitomicaceae bacterium
GAAAAGCCACTTGAATATCTTTTTGAAGTTGACTTATTATTGGTGATGGCTGTGAATATGGGTCTAGCAGGTTGGACAAGGCCTATTTTAGCAAGTGGTGCGAATTTATTGTTTAGTCGAACTGCATTTGAAAAATACGATCGTTTGGCTTCACACGTTCATATGACGAGTGGCGATGATATTTATTTGTTACGTGATTTCAGAAAAGGGAATGCGAAAGTACGTCTGATGACCGATAGTCGATTGGCCATCTTCACAGAAACACCCAAATCTTGGCAAGAATTTATTCATCAACGATTAAGATGGATTGCAAAAACGGGAGATGTTAAGGATGGACTAAGCACAGGACTGGCAATTTTACAAGCCGTTTTCACTTTCGTTTTTGTTGGAATAGTAACAAGTTTATTGATTACTGGAGAGACTAAATCTGCACTTATGGTATTCTTTGTAAAAACAGGAATTGATGTATTAGCCTTTCTTCCTTTCTTCAATCGAAGTAAACGACTAATATCTTGGTTATTTATTCCCTTTTACGAAATTTTATTTCCAATTTATACGGTTGTCATCGCAGTGATGATGTATACGTTTAAACCAACTTGGAAGGGTAGAAAATTAGATCGAAATTTTTAGAAAGGTCATTTACTTTTCAATTTCTCGTAAACTTTCCATTCTTTTCTTTGCTAGGAATCCTTTGATATCTTCGAAATGCTCCTTCACACGTTTGTTCCCAAATTCAAATACCTTCGTTGCTAATCCATCTAAGAAATCACGGTCATGCGAAACAAGTATCAAGGTGCCATCAAAATCTCTTAAGGCATCTTTGATAATATCTTTAGTTTTCATGTCTAAGTGATTGGTTGGCTCATCGAGAATCAACAAGTTGACAGGTTCTAAAAGCAATTTAATCATCGCAAGACGTGTTTTCTCACCACCTGATAGGACCTTCACTTTTTTCGTACTAGTTTCACCTCCAAACATGAAAGCTCCCAAAATATCTCTAATTTTTGTGCGAATGTCCCCAACAGCAATGTTATCAATAGTTTCGTAAACACTTAAGCTTTCATCGAGTAAAGATGCTTGATTTTGTGCAAAGTATCCAATTTGAATGTTATGACCTAATTCTAATGATCCTTCAAAATCAATTTGTTTCATGATTGCTTTAATCATGGTAGATTTCCCTTCACCATTCTTTCCAACGAAGGCAACTTTCTGTCCTCTTTCGATTGTTAAAGATGCGTCTTTAAATACAACATGATCGCTATATTTTTTAGATAAATCATTAACAATCAGTGGATAATTTCCAGAACGTGGAGCAGGAGGGAAGCGTAAACGTAAAGCAGATGAATCAACTTCATCAACTTCTACAATTTCTAATTTCTCCAACATTTTAACGCGTGAACCTACTTGATTCGTTTTAGAATATGTTCCTTTAAAACGATCAATGAATTCTGTTGTTTCTGCAATGAAACGCTGTTGTTCTTCGTATTGCTTTTGTTGTTGTTCTCTACGTTCCTTGCGTAATTCTAGGTAATGCGAATATTTTGCTTTGTAATCGTAAATACGACCCATAGTAACTTCAATCGTGCGCGTAGTAATATTGTCGACAAAAGCCCTGTCATGGGAAATAACTACCACTGCCTTCGCCTGATTGATTAAAAAATCTTCTAACCATTCAATTGAATCAATATCCATATGATTGGTAGGCTCATCTAATAGTATTAAGTCAGGCTTTTGAAGTAGGATTTTCGCAAGTTCAATACGCATTCGATATCCACCACTGAATTCGGAAGTTGAACGAGTGAAGTCAGCACGGGAGAATCCAAGTCCTTGTAGTACTTTTTCTACTTCCGCTTCATAATTAATTTCTTCAATTGAATAATACTTTTCACTCAATTCAGATACCTGCTCAATAATGCGCATGTAATCGTCTGAATCGTAATCTGTTCTAATGGTAAGTTCATTATTCAACGCCTCAATTTCATCTTTCATTTTGAAGATGGATTGAAATGCTTTTGAGGTTTCTTCGAAAACAGTGCAATTGTCTTCGGTCAAGAGGTGTTGCGGCAAATAAGCGATAATGGCATCCTTTGGAGCTGAAATTCCCCCTCGTGTTGGCTTGTTTACACCTGCAAGTATTTTCAACATCGTCGATTTTCCAGCACCATTTTTACCCATGAGGGCAATTTTGTCATTTTCGTTAATAACAAAAGACACATCACTGAACAATGTTGTTCCACTAAATTCAACTGCTAAACCATCAACCGTAATCATTTCCTCCAATTTTAAGGCTGCAAAGATACGATGTATTTAGAATTTTAAGATTAGATAGTTGAATGAATAAAAAAATCCTCTCATTTGTGATGAGAGGATTTCCGCGAAAGTGAAAACTAGAATTAGGAAATATGATTTTCGATTTTCAATTACTGTGCCATTATATTAGGTCCAAATATGAATTCTAGATATTTTAACTTGTTTTTGCTTAAGTTTATACTTTAAATAAAATCTGTATGAAACAATTATTATTCATTGCAACACTGTTTAGTTTATCTTCAATTAGCTACTCACAATCGTTTAGTGGACCAGAAAGTGTTGAATTTGACGCTTTGAACAATCGTTATTTAGTATCTAATAAGGGTGCAATAAAAAGTATTCAGTCTGTCGTTCCAGGACAAGCTCCTGTTTTATTTACTTCTAATGTAACGAGTCCCGCTGGATTAGAAATTTTAGGAAATAAATTATGGGTTTGCGATGCAACTCGTATCAAGAGCTTTGATTTAACAACAGGGTTAATGGTCAATAACATTAATGTAGGAGGTACCTTTTTGAATGGTATAACGAGTGACGGTGTTCAATTTTTGTTTGTGAGCGATTTTTCTGCGAAGAAAATATACCGTATCAATACGTTGACAGAAGGATTTAATGTGATGGTTGCAAATACGGTTTCAACTCCAAATGGTATGTGGTACGATGGTTCAAACAATCGCTTGGTTTTTGTAAACTGGGGAGGTTCAGCGGCAATTAAAGCAGTTAGTTTAGTTGATTCAACTTTGTCAACCATTACTGCAACTGCTATTGGCAACTGTGATGGAATCGGAAGTGACGCAGCTGGAAACTATTTTATTTCTGCATGGAGTCAGCAAGCAATCTATAGATTTGATAATGTTTTTGCCAATCCTGTTTCGGTTGTAACGGGTTTATCTAACCCAGCAGATATTTATTACAACACGTCAAATGATACTCTTGCTGTCCCAAATACACAAAACAATACGGTAACATTTCATTTTATGGGTTCTAGCGCAGGAATTTCAACAACTATTCTAGAATCGCCTCTTCACATATTTCCAAATCCAATTCAGTCAGATCAGGTATTGACGATTGAACTGACGAAGTCTAGCCATGTTTCAATGAAAATATTTAGTCTTGAAGGAAGATTATTGGCTCATCCGATTAACGAATTCAAGGAAAAAGGGAATGTTTTAATTGATATAATGAAATTAAATCTTCCGAGTGCTCAATATATTTATGTCCTTGAAAAAGAGGATGGCTTTATTGAAGGAAAGCTAGTGGTGTATTGATTATTGATTGAATAAATGAAGGTTATAATTAAAGGTGTTTTGCTCAAAAATTAAGGTAAATCGGGAGATTGGGAAAATAAAAAACTTGAATAAATGTATTTCGCTTGATTATTATCGTACCTTCGGCCTTTAATATTTTATATTTTTATAATGAGTAAAGGCACAGTAAAATTTTTCAATGAATCAAAAGGTTTTGGATTTATTGTAGAAGAAGGAACAAACAAAGAGTACTTTGTACACGTTTCAGGTTTAGTTGATGAAATCCGTGATGGTGATTCAGTTGAATTCGAACTTCAAGAAGGTAAAAAAGGATTGAACGCAGTAAATGTTAAGGTTAATTAATATATACTATTGAACTTTTTTAAAAAGCCTGTCAGTAATGACGGGCTTTTTTGTGCTCTAAACTTTTTTGCGCAAAAAAAAGTCGAACAGATTTGCTCGACTTTATGATGAATTTTAATTTTCTTAGAATGGTAAATCATCATCAGCACTCTCAACATTGACAGCAGCAGATGGTGCAGCAGAAATTGGGTCTAAATTCATAGCAGAAGGTCCACCTTGAGGCATTCCTTGAGGAACTCCAGCACCAACTTTTTCAATTCTCCAAGCTTCCAATGAGTTGAAATACTTCACTTCACCTTGAGGACTTGTCCATTCACGACCACGAATGTTAAAAGATACTTCAACTTGATCATTAGGTTGAATTCCATCTAACATCGCACATTTATCTTGTGTTGCTTGGAAAGAGATATCTTGTGGATACATGCTTGACGTATCTGTAACTACGAATTCTCTTTTTGAAAATTTCTCCGACACTTGAACAGTACTGTTCAATACCTTTACGGTTCCTGTTAATTTAAACATAATGGTTATTTATTAGTTTGTTGTTGTTTTTTATCCGTTGTTAAAAGAAAGAAGTGTCATCCAAGCTTCCTCCAGTTTATTTTCAGCTAATAACTCCTGCGCTTTCTTATGTAAAGCAAGTTCTAAATCAGCCGGTTTGTCTTCTAAAGATACAAATAATTCACTTAATTCCAAAAGTTTGAATTCATTCACATCTGTTTCATTCGGGACCTCTTCAATTCCTCCTAATTGACCTAAATCATTACCTGTTAAAACCTTACTTGAGACAATGTCTTGAGGTATTTTATCATAGCCAATTCCACACGAGGTGATAGGCTTAGCTATTTCAAACATGGAATTTTTATCAGCTCTACAGTACCAATTTCCGCCCATTCGAGCAACCAAATCAATTTTGTGCTGATCAATCATCCCGTTTTCATCAAGAATTGCCTCATTGATGTGTATTTTAACTACTTCACAAATGATCAAGTTTCCTGCCCCACCTTCACTTCCTAATTCAATAACTTCATTTACCTTGCATTCAAATTGAACTGGTGATTCAGTAACACGCAAAGGTTTTATCATCTCAGAAGCAAGAGGTGTAAATCCAGCCTTTTCAAATTCATTGACATCAGCAGGATAAGGCGAGCTCGCAAGACTCATTTGGTGCACAATATCAAAGTTGACAATGTTTATTACCACTTCAGGCACTAATTTTACATTGTTATAAGTGTCCTTTGTTGTATTGTTTCTTCCAGATCGTGCTGGTGAAAAAATTAAAATGGGTGGGTTGGCACTAAAAACATTAAAAAAACTAAATGGTGCTAAGTTGTGATTCCCCTGCAAATCAATCGTCGATGCAAAAGCAATAGGACGAGGACCGATAGCACCTAATAAATATTGATGCAATTTCGGAATAGGAAGAGATTGAGGATCGAGACTTAACATTTTACGCCGTATTTAGGCTACAAATTTAGTTGCTTTTTAGTCCGCTTTCTGCATGATTTCGAAAGACTTTTCCACATTTTATGAAGACTGTCTATTTTTTTTTCGTAGGTTCTTTTCATTTTTAAAATAATAGATTATCTTTGCACTCCCAAACACGGGATTGAAACAGGCGGTTTCAATAGGTTGAAATATAATTGCGGATGTGGTGAAATTGGTAGACACGCCAGACTTAGGATCTGGTGCCGAGAGGTGTGCGGGTTCGAGTCCCTCCATCCGCACTTCAAATGGTCTTGTTGTTACGAGGCCATTTTTTGTTTAATACAATTTAAAAATTGATTGAAGATGAATGTAGTTCGTCAAGACGTTGATGCGTTAAACGCAGTACTTAAAGTACAAATTTCTCCAGCTGATTATCAAAATAAAGTAAAGGCAACTTTAGAGAAATACCGCAAAACAGCTAAAACTCCTGGATTTAGACCTGGACATGTCCCAATAGGCCTTGTACAAAAGCAATACGGCAAATCAGTGCTTGCAGAAGAATTGAACAAGCTTGTAAACGATGCTTTGTATCAATACATTTCTGAAAATAAGTTAGATATCCTTGGTAATCCAATTCCAAAGTTAGATGCTGAAGTAAAAGGTGATTTCGAAAAACCAGCTGATTTCATTTTTGAATACGAAATTGGATTTAGTCCAGTTTTCACTTTACCATTATCAGATAAAAGTAAATACGATTATGTAAAGGTGAAAGTAGATGCTAAGTTATTGGATAAACAAGTGGACGATTTACGCCGTCGTTATGGAAAGTTAATTTCGACTGATGCAATTGGTTCAACTGATTTGGTTTTGGCTCAATTTGTAGAATTAAATGATGACGATACAATTAAGGCTGGTGGAATAATGCACTCTTCTACTATCTCAATGGAGTTCATTGAAGATGAAAAAGTAAAGAAAGAACTTGAAGGAAAAGTGAAAGGTGATAAAGTCATTGTTAACCCACACAAAGTTTCTCGTGGCGAAAGTGATACAGCAGCAATGTTAGGTATCAAAGAAGAAGAATTGGCTGCTATTTCGGATAAATTTCAAATGACGATTAATGAGATTAAGCACATGGAAATGGCTGAATTGAATCAAGAGTTGTTTGATCGTTTGTTTGGTGAAGGTACAGTTACTTCTGAAGCAGATTTGCGTAAGCGAGTTTCTGTTGACCTCGAAGGAATGTTCTCGAATGATTCGGACCGTTTATTAACGAAGTCTATTTACGAGGATTTACTTGAGAATACAAAAATTGAACTTCCAACGACCTTCTTGAAAAGATGGATTAAAGCATCTAATCAAAAGGAAATTACGGAAGAACAAATTGAAAAAGAATTCGATGGTTACGCGAAAGGCTTGAAATGGCAATTGATCCAAGGAAACATTTTTAAAACGAATGAGATTAAATTGGATAACAATGAGGTGATTGAATTTACAAAAGGACTCTTAGTAAATAATTATGCTCAATATGGTATTCCAGCTCCTGACGATAAAGAATTAACTGCTTCTGCTCTTCAAGTATTGCAAAATAAAGAAGAAGCAACGCGCGTCTACGATATGTTGGCTGAGCAAAAATTAACACAGTACTTTAAAAGCACAGTTAAATTAAAAGATAAGGAAGTTTCATACGATGAATTCGTTGAAATTGCAGCCAAATAATTATTTTATATGATTGAAAACCTCGATTTAATCGAGGTTTTTTTGTTTAACTAGGTTTTATATTTTGTTTAAAATAAGTGAAACTTATTTTAATGTTTTCGTTAGATGAAGGATAATAGTATTTTTGAGCATGAAGCATTTGTGTGTAGCCTTATTTAGTTTAATGATTGTGTCTTGGACACTTGCACAACCTTCATCTATCCAGCGCAAAAAGAATCCATATAAATGGATGATTGGTCTAAGCTGGAATATCGTTGACGATGATGGAAATGCTTATTCGAATCTTTTTGACATACCAGGTTCTTGGAATTATGAATATTTTCCGAGTAGATTATCAGTTGACCGCTATTTGCGTAGAGGTTGGTCGCTCGAAGGGTCTTCAGCATTTAATCGCTACACAAGTTCTAAGCTTATTAATGATACTAATGGAAGATCTGGAATATTTGTTTGTGCGGATTTTCAAGTGAAATATAGTTTCAGTCGTTTTTTGAGAAGAATTAAGTGGCTTGATCCATATGTAGCTATGGGCTTGGTTGGAACTTATCGTACAACGCAGGATCCAAATTTCACACCACTCGTAACAACAACTTTTGGAGCAAATTTTTGGTTTACTCGAAGATGGGGGATTCAAGTTCAAACAGCTGGTAAACTAGCTCTTTCACTTGACTTTTTTAAAACGAATGCTGATTACTTGCAGCACTCAATTGGAGTGGTTTATCGTTTCGATCCCAAGAAAAAATCTTCGAATCGATTCTCAAAAAGTCAACACAAATGGCTTAAAGAGAAACAACGTTATAATCGAAGAAATACATAAAAAAAGGCGAAAGTAACCTCCCGCCTTTTTCATTCTTTTCAAGTGTATTATCTGATGTCTAATTCAAATGGTAATCTCATTTGCATCCCACTGTATGATTCAATCTTTTTCAATTTCTTATACTGTTCAACCAATTCCTTAGGCAGTTCTGCGGATTCAATTTTGATTGAAGCCTCTTCCTCTTCTTCAATTTGTTCCAAGATTTCCATCCATTTTTGATCTTTGCGAATAGGATAGTAAAGTACTTTTTGATCCTTTATTCCATATTCATTTGCTGCATAATTAATGGCATCTTTAATTCCTCCAAGTTTATCTACCAATCCTATTTTTAGCGCATCACGACCTGTCCAAACACGTCCTCTCGCTATAACATTTACTTGTTCTTTCGTCATTTTTCTTCCTTCAGAAACTTTACCTAAAAACTCATCATAAATATTATCAACTTCCTCTTGGACAATTGCAAGTTCAGCCGGAGTCAATTTGCGATTTGTGCTAAGTACCGAATGTTGATTAGTAGTCGCTCGGTCGAAAGTCATTCCCAATTTGTTCTCGAACATTTTTCCGGTGTAAGGTATCATTCCGAAGACACCAATAGAACCTGTAATTGTCGTTGGTTCAGCGAAAATGTAGGTTGCTGGAGCAGCGATGTAATATCCACCAGAGGCAGCTACGTCTCCCATTGAAACAATTACCTTCTTTACCTTATTTGTCAATTTAACTTCTCTCCAGATTTCATCACTCGCTAAAGCACTTCCACCCGGACTGTTAATTCTAAAAACAACAGTTTTAATTGACGTGTTTTTGCGCACATCTTGGAATAACTTACAAATCTCTTTTGAAGTTAATCCATCGCCGTCTACAGCGACACCGCCTTCAGCAAGAATCACAGCTATGTTTGGCTTGTTATTTTTTGCTTTTGCTTGATCTTGATTGAATTTCTTAGTTGCGTATTTTTCAAATGCTTGCATTTCTATTTCATCAGCGTTGTCAGTCCCCGCTTTTTTAGATACAAGTTCCATTACTTCATCACGATACATTACACCATCTAATAATTTGTAATCAACAGCATCTTGAGCGCGATGAATTTTAACGTCTTCAGCAATTTCATTTAACGTTGTTGCCGATACATTTCTATCTTTTGCAATTTCTTCGCGGATATCTAGCCACATTGAATTAAGGTAACGTTCAA
>JBIIKG010000113.1:0-9048 GCA_044233275.1 Crocinitomicaceae bacterium
ACATTATGAAATTGCAAAGTATACCCATCTTCGTGCATCATTTGGACAAGGGGTGCGTTATCCTGCGGTAGCTGAGAGATATATACAAACAAATGTTGGGGCTCTGAATGTTTTCCCAAATCAACTATTGAGACCTGAAACGGGATGGGCAGCTGAACTTGGCATTAAACAAGGCGTAAAGATGGGCGCTTGGAAAGGAATGATTGATGTTGCTGGTTTTATCAATGAATACTCCAATATGATGGAATTTACATTTGGATTGTATCCAGATCCAACTATTCCATTGAATTTAGTTGATCCAGAAGATCCAGGTTATATCAAGAAATGGCTAGGTTTCCAAGCACAAAATGCAGAGAAAGCCAGAATTTCCGGATTGGAATTTTCATTTAACAGTGAAGGAAAAATTAAAGAAGTAGAAATTATATCATTGATTGGCTATACTTACATGAATCCAGTGAGTTTGAATTCTGATTCGGCCTACATATATGGTGATGGGGCCTTAGGTGGTGGTTTTTCGGATACATCATCAAGAATGTTGAAGTATCGATTTAACCATTTAGCAAAAGCAGATGTTGAAGCTAATTATAAAAATTTCAGTTTAGGTTTCTCTATGCGTTATAACAGTTTCATGAAAAATATTGACGCAACTTTTGAGGATGGTGTTTTTGGAACGCAGATTTTACCTGGATTGAAACAATATAGAGTATTGAATAATAAAGGCAATATCGTTTTTGACCTAAGAACGGGATATACCTTCAAAGAACATTATCGCGTTGGATTTATGATAAACAATTTGTTTAATACGGAGTATTCTACTCGTCCTGGGGATATTCAAGCACCAAGAACATTTATAGTGCAATTGCAAATGAAGTTTTCATGAAAGTATTAGGAGTTATTCCAGCACGTTTTGCATCATCCCGATTTCCAGGAAAACCATTAATTGATTTGGCAGGAAAAACAATGATACAGCGTGTTTACGAAGGCGCCAAAAAATCAACCTTAATTTCTGAAGTGATTGTTGCTACAGATGACGAACGCATTTTTAATGAAGTAGTGCGTTTCGGAGGTAAAGCCATGATGACAAAAGAAGCGCATCCGAGTGGAACTGATCGCTGTGCAGAGGTAGCACTTCAATTTCCAGAAATGGATGTTGTCATAAACATTCAAGGAGATGAACCCTTGGTTGATTACCGTCAATTGAATCAATTGATTGAAGCTTTTACAAATCCAGAAACACAAATTGCAACGCTAGGAAATTTTTCGCTTTCATGGGAAGATGTTGAAAATCCAAATCGAATTAAAGTGGTGGTAAATGCTGCCGGTAGAGCGATGTACTTTAGTAGAAGCGCCATACCAAACGCACATCATTCAAGCGGAAATCCTTTGGAAAAATACCCATACATGCGTCATATTGGATTGTATGCTTATCGCGCTGTTATTTTACAGGAATTAACGAATCTTCAACCTACAGCCATAGAAAAAATGGAGTCCTTGGAACAATTGCGTTGGTTGTATTATGGTTATTCTGTTCAAATGGTTGAAACAACAATTGAAACACCCAACATCGATGTTCCAGAAGATGTGGAAAAAGTACTTGAATTTCTGAAACCTTGAGTCGTTTTAAACGTAAGTTGCAAAGATGAATGCATTTTGCTAACTTTGGAGTATGATTTCAGTAGAGCAACTAATTGGGGATTTGTTACTTAGACACAATTGTGTCATAGTTCCTACGTTTGGTGGTTTTGTCGCCAATCAAACTTCCGCAGTTATTGATTACACAAATGGTGTAATGTCTCCTCCAAGAAAATCCTTAATGTTTAACCGTCAATTGGTTAACAACGATGGATTATTGGTAGCAGAATTTGCTGCAAATAACGATCTAACTTATAACGAATCAAAATCGACAATCGATCAACTAGTTCATTCTTGGAATGAAATGTTGAAAAAAGGTGAACGCGTTACATTGGATCGTGTTGGTCATTTATATTTCGATCAAGAACGTAATATCTGTTTTGAGCAAGATCGTTTTTTTAATTTGCTTCTCGAATCTTATGGACTTGGAAAAGTGCATTTTATCACTGAAGAAGATGTGCGTATAGTTGCACAACAAGCAAGTGAAATAGTTCAGCCGGAAGAAGCACTTATAAAAGTGATTGATTTCGAACACATCGAACATCAGCCAGTTTTAGAAGGTGAATCAAAAATTATAGAACACCCAGTTTTAAAAGAAAAAACAAAAGTCTGGCGCTATATTGCCGCTGCTTGTTTATTGCCAATAGCATTTTATTCTTTTTGGATTCCAGTTCGTACGGATGTGTTAGAATCGGGAATGTTGTCAATAAAGGATTTTAATCCATTCTATAATAGTGCAGAAGGTAAGTATGCTCAACAACGATTTGAAGTTGTGCAAGACGAAACCCCCTTAGAAACACTGGAAGAAATGGTCAGTAAATTACCCGCTGATGTTGCTGTTTTTTCTTACCCTTTTGATGCAGATTTATACATTCCAGTTAAAATATATGGAGAATCAATAAATGAGGTAACAGTTGTTGAACCCGTAGAAACGATTGTAACTAAACCTGCTGGTAATTTTAATATCATTGTTGGTTGTTTTGGCGATATAAACAACGCAAAGAACCTAGTTTCAAAATTGGTTTCTGAAGGTTTTAGCGCATTTATCGTGGATGAAGTCAATGGGTTGAGTAGAGTAAGTATTGGAAATGTTAATTCAAATGCGGAGGCACAAGAATTATCTTCAAAAGCAAAATCACTTGGCTATACAGGTTGGATTTTGAATAAATAAATTTCATTTTTTCTTTTATGTTTTTGTACAATGTTACGGTAAGTATCGACCCTGTTATTGCCGATGATTGGTTAGATTGGATGCGCACAACGCACATTCCTGATGTCATGGCAACAGGATGTTTTGTTGAAAGTAGAATTTCGCGTGTCCATGGTGAAGAACAAGGTGGTGTAACGTATGCAATTACCTACTTGTCTTCAAGTCAAGAAAAAATGGATGAATATCAACAGCAACACGCTCCTTTGCTTCAAAAGGATCATAGCGCCCGATATGCAGGTCAATTTGCCGCATTTAGAACGGTTCTTTCTGTTATCGAGGAATTTAAATAAAATGAAGGTAAAACCAAAAAAACACCTAGGACAACATTTCCTAACAGATAAGAACATTTGTCAAAAAATTGCCAACCAATACGGTGGACATAACGCTTGTAAACGGGTGTTGGAAATCGGACCTGGAATGGGGGCATTGACAGATTTTTTATTATTAAAAGAAGATCAGGAGCTGTGGGTCATCGATCTTGACTGGGATTCAATTGCCTATCTAAAAACGAATTATCCGCAATTGGAAGGCAGAATTATCGAAGGAGATTTTTTGCGCATGAATCCTACAAGTTTTATGGGGACAGAACCTTTTGCTGTAGTTGGAAATTTCCCATACAATATCTCCTCTCAGATTTTGTTTAAATGCCTTGATTATCGAAATCAAATTCCTGAAATAATGGGAATGTTTCAGAAAGAGGTGGCCGAAAGAATTGCAGAAAAACCAGGCTCTAAGCAATATGGAATTTTAAGTGTTTTGATGCAAGCATTTTATGATATCAGCTATTGTTTCACGGTTGATGAGCATGTGTTTAGTCCACCGCCAAAAGTAAAATCAGGAGTTATTCGCTGCACACGTAACGAACGTGAGTCACTGGATTGTGATGAGAAGTTTTTTATTCGCATTGTTAAAATGAGTTTTAATCAGCGAAGAAAAACAATCCGCAACTCCATTAAACAACTCATAAGTGGCAAAGAATTCGATCATCCATTGTTGAAAGAACGACCAGAACAATTATCTGTAGAGCAGTTTGTGGAATTAACGAAGGCTGTGCAAGCAATTCAATAGGTGAAAAGTGTATTTTTCTGTTCTATTTGTCTTGTAGTTTCAGAAAATTCATTTTCTTTGCAGTGTTCAATACATTTATAATTATGAGCTCTTCTACATTTTTTTACGGATTAGGCGATTTTATGACAAACATCGCATTCTTACCATTTGAATGGGTTGGAAACATTTTTAACTATTCAGTAATCGTCTTAGGGTTTATTGGATTGTTCTATTGGTTGAATCTTCAAAAGAAAATGAACGACAAAGCTGCAAAAGATCCGAATCAATTAAAGTAAGATTCGATTGAATATATTTATAAAGGTTGTTGAAGTGATTCAACAACCTTTTTTGTTTTCATCCAGCACAATCGGTTCAAGCATTTTACCGATATTTGCAAAAAATAATCGAAATGTCAAAAGTTATCACACTCAATGAGTTCATCATGGATCGCCAAGCAGATTTCACAAATGCTACAGGTGAATTATCTCGTATTTTGAATGACATTGCGGTTGCTTCAAAAATCGTAAGTAGAGATGTGCGTAAAGCTGGATTAGTAGATCACATTTTAGGTGCGCATGGTGCAACTAATATTCAAGGTGAGGAGCAACAAAAACTTGATGTGATAGCTGACGAACAATTCATCAAAGCCTTCGAAAATGGAGGAGAGGTTTGTGGAATTGCTTCCGAAGAAAATGATGATTATGTGGCTTTTCAATCAGAAACCGCAAAAAATGGAAAATACGTAGTACTATTTGATCCACTTGATGGTTCTTCCAATATTGACGTGAATGTTTCTATTGGAACTATTTTCTCCATCTACCGAAGAAAATCTGAACAAGGATCACTTGCTACGCTTGACGATATGTTGCAAAAAGGAAACGAACAAGTAGCTGCTGGTTATGTATTATACGGCTCATCAACTATGCTTGTTTACACAACTGGTCGTGGTGTAAATGGTTTTACATTGGACCCATCAATTGGTGAGTTTTGTTTGTCTCATCCTAATATGAAAATGCCTGAAACTGGACGTATGTACGCTATGAATGAAGGGAATATTGATATTTGTGAGTCGGGAATTAAAGACTATGTGCAGTATTGCCAAAGTTTTGAAAATGATAAAGGCGCGCCTTATTCTGGAAGATACATCGGATCACTGGTTGCAGATTTTCACCGCAATATGATCAAAGGAGGAATATATATTTATCCCGATACAACTACTTCTCCAGAAGGAAAGTTGCGTTTGTTGTACGAATGTAATCCTTTAGCATTCATTGCTGAACAAGCAGGTGGATTGGCAACAACAGGAAGAGAAAGAGTACTGAATATTGAACCAACTCGTTTACATCAACGCGTACCGTTTTTCACAGGATCTAAGAACATGGTTGAGAAAGCAATGAGCATGTTGAAATAACGAATGGAATTAAAAGATCTTAAACGGTATTTCTCTAAAATAAAGGCGATTGATGAAACAGCTAATCAATTGCAATATGCGAGTACACGAATACATTGGAAAGGTCTTGTGGGTTCTTCCAAAAGTTTATGCACTTCTGCCTTAGCGGAACAAACGCCTGGAAATCATTTATTCATTCTAAATGACAAAGAAGAAGCAGCTTATTTTTTGAATGATCTTGAGGGCCTGTTCCCTGAGGACAAGCGAATCCTTTTTTACCCTGCATCTTATCGTGTTCCATATCAAATGGAAGAGACAGACAATGCAAATGTTGTTTCACGTGCAGAGGTTTTAGAGAAGATAAATAATGGAAGCAATGTTTGGGTTGTAACCTACCCCCAAGCACTTTTTGAAAAAGTTCCAACACAAAAATTACTAGCAGATAATACGCTTCGCATAGAAGTTGGAAAAACATATTCGATTGATTTTATCAATGAATTATTATTGGAATACCATTTTGACCGAGTAGATTTCGTTTATGAACCAGGTCAATTTTCTATTCGAGGTGGAATTGTAGATGTTTTTTCCTTTTCAAATGATCACCCTTTTAGAATTGAATTTTTTGGGGATGAAGTAGAATCGATTCGAACCTTTGATGCTTCTTCTCAATTGTCAATTGGAAACTTTAAGCATTTCAATATTATTCCCAATGTTCAGGGACAAATGAGCTTGAAAGAAAATGGAAGTTTCTTTGCCTTTTTAGGTAAAAACGTAACGCTTTGGTTGTCTTCGTTCGATCAACTTACCTCTACCTTAGAAAAGGAATACGAAAAATCAGTTAAGATATATACTGGTCTTTCGGAAACAATCAAACGTACATTGCCCAGCGAATTGTATTTACACCCCACAGAGGCGAAGCTAGAAGTTGAAGCTTATTCTTGTATAGAATGGGGGCCGGAATACCATTACAAGGCAGATCAGGTGTTTCAGTTTGATTTTCTACCACAACCGAGCTTCAACAAAAATTTTGATTTGCTGCGCACCGATTTGGTGAATCGCACGGAACAACAATATACCAATTTGATTTTTTCCAATCAACCAAAACAGATAGATCGACTTTATCAGATTTTTGATGACATTGGAGGTGGAGTTGACGTAAAGTCGATGAACTTAGCTTTGCATGAAGGATTTATTTCACCTAGTCTAAAATTAGTTTGCTACACAGATCATCAGATTTTTGAGCGCTACCATCGATTTAGATTAAAAGAAGGTTTTCGACAAGCAAAACAAGCCTTAACTCTTAAGGAAATTTACAACCTACAAAAGGGAGATTATGTGACGCACATCGATCATGGTGTTGGACAATTTTCTGGCTTAGAAACAATTGATGTAAACGGAAAACCTCAAGAAGCCATTCGATTGGTGTATAAGGATGGTGACGTTTTATACGTTGGAATTCACTCCTTGCATCGAATTTCAAAGTTCACAGGTAAAGATGGATCTGTTCCCAAAATGAATAAATTGGGTACTCAAGCCTGGACAAATCTTAAAAATAAAACGAAAAAGAAGATCAAGGAATTGGCCTATGATCTCATTCAATTATACGCAAAACGCAAAAGTCAACCTGGATTTGCGTTTAATGAGGACACCTACTTACAAAATGAGTTGGAAGCCTCATTTATGTATGAAGATACACCCGACCAGTTAAAAGCTACTGAAGCCTTTAAGAAAGACATGGAATCACCAACTCCGATGGATCGATTGATTTGTGGAGACGTTGGTTTTGGTAAAACGGAGGTTGCAATTCGAGCAGCATTTAAAGCAGCAACAGATGGAAAACAAGTAGCTGTTTTAGTACCGACAACTATTTTATCGATGCAACACTACCGAAGTTTCAAAGAACGCTTGAAAGATTTTCCGGTGACAGTTGACTATATAAATCGATTTAAATCGGCAAAGGATACAACTGCAACTCTGAAGCAATTGGCAGAAGGAAAAATTGACATTTTGATTGGTACTCATGCAATTGTGGCTGAGCGTGTGAAATTCAAGGATCTTGGATTGATGATCATTGATGAAGAGCAAAAGTTTGGTGTTTCAGTGAAGGATAAATTAAAAACACTTCGCGCAACTGTTGATACATTGACGTTGACTGCTACACCGATTCCAAGAACCTTACAGTTTTCATTGATGGGAGCGCGTGATTTGAGTATTATCAACACACCGCCGCCGAATCGTCAACCAGTTTTAACGGAAATCATTCACTTTAATGAAGAAACGATTCGCGATGCCATTGCGTATGAAGTAAGTCGAGGGGGCCAAGTATTTTTTGTACACAATCGCTTATCGAATATCCGTGAAATATCGGGGATGATTAGCCGACTTTGTCCAGGTGTGCGCGTAGGTATTGGCCATGGACAAATGGATGGTAAGCAGCTCGAAAAAATCATGTTCGATTTTATCAATGGTGAGTATGATGTGCTATTGGCAACAACAATTATTGAATCTGGAATAGATATTTCGAATGCAAATACGATTATTATTAACGACGCGCACAACTTTGGCTTAAGTGATTTGCATCAGCTACGAGGGCGTGTTGGAAGAAGTAATAAAAAAGGTTTTTGTTACTTGGTGGCGCCACCATTCAGTATCATGACCTCAGATTCACGGAAGCGTTTGGAGGCATTAGTTCAGTTCTCAGATTTGGGTTCTGGGTTTAATATTGCGATGAAAGATTTGGATATTCGTGGAGCTGGAAATATGTTGGGGGGAGAACAGAGTGGATTTATTTCTGAAATAGGCTTCGAGATGTACCAGAAAATTTTGAATGAAGCCATTGAAGAATTGAGAGAAAGTGAGTTCAAAGAATTGTTTGAAGAGCGCACAACGGATTCGCTTCTAAACTTTGTGAAGGATTGTATTCTCGAAACAGATTTGGAGGTGAGAATCCCTGATGATTACGTGAATAATGTAGCTGAACGTTTAAGTCTTTACCAAGAAATGGACAGTTTAAAGGACGAAGAGGCTTTGCAGAAATTCTCTGAAATGTTAATTGATCGATTTGGACCACTTCCTAAACAAGTGAATGAATTGGTTTTGTCTTTTAAGCTGCGCTGGCTTGCACAAGAAATGGGCTTGGAACGATTAGTTATCAAATCCGGTAAGATGGTAGGCTATTTCATTACAGATCCGCAATCACACTTCTATGAAACAGATACATTTACACTTGTTTTGAACCACATTCAAAGAAATGGACATGCTTGTAAATTAAGTGAGCAAAATGACCGTTTACGCATCATTTTCTCTGATGTGCGTCACATTCGTCATGCCTTTGAACAGATTGGGACGATTCTTGAAAAATAGTGTTTTTCGTAAAGAATAAGTAGCTTTGACTAATGACTAAAAAGAAGCGTGCGATAGTTTCAGTTACAAATGACCTTTACACGGATAATCGCGTAAATAAAATTTGTTTGTTCCTAGTGGAAGAAGGTTACGATGTTCTTTTGGTTGGTCGCTTGCGAAAGAATAGTTTACCGCTGGCTAGTCGATCTTACCAGACCAAACGAATGAAGTTATTGTTCGATAAGGGCCCTTTGTTCTATGCTGCTTACAATTTGCGCTTGTTTTTCTTTTTATTAGTCCAAAGAGCTGATGTATTGGTCGCTAATGATTTAGACACCTTGTTGGCGAATTTTGTAGCCAAAAAAGTTAAGCCATCGACCAAATTAGTATATGATTCACATGAATACTTTACTGAGGTTCCTGAATT
>JBIIKG010000281.1:0-2858 GCA_044233275.1 Crocinitomicaceae bacterium
TTGCTGAAGCAAGCAAAACCAGGAAGCGTTATCGGATTCATGACATCAGTGGTTGGACCAGATGGTGTTATGCGTAAGAAAGGTGGAGCCTTTACTTTATAAGAATTAAAAAAAGAGTGATTATGAAAAGTCTATTGTTTAGTGTGGCGGTATTCCTTTCTTGGAACACAATGGCTCAGTTGGAAGAACTCAACGGAGGACCAGTGAACGTTCCTACAGACGGGATTGTGGACGGGGTGTATATTGCAGAGCATATCCCTACGAAGCGATTGATTCCTTACGAATATGTTCGCGAGGCAGATGTAATCTGGAGTAAGCGTGTATGGCAATACATTGATTTAAGAGAAAAGATTAATCACAATTTATATTATCCTTTTGACGAAATTACGTTGGAAGGTCGTTGGATCCGAAATGCAACACGTTGGAGTCTTTGGACAGTACTGCGTAATCACGTTATGAATGGAGACCTTAGATTGTTCTCTCCTTATAACCCATACAATGTATTCGGTGAAAAAGATGGAGATCAGTTAAAATACCCTGTTGATCCACTTCCAGGAATGAACTTCTACACTGATTCTGCTTACCGCGAACAGTTAGTATACTTCTTCGGTTACTTAGGTCCACAATCAGATGTTCCTTTGACAGATGAGTTTGGAGATCCATTAATTAAGGTGAATGCAGAAGGTATTGAAGAGATGGTATATCCAAATCGAGACACTTTGTGGTATGTATCTAAAGACATCGTACAATATAAAATAAAAGAGGATTGGTTCTTTGATAAAGAAAGATCTGTTTTGGATGTGCGAATTTTAGCTATTGCGCCAGTTGTTTATGACATTGAAACAAATGAAGCAACGGGACAAAAAAGTATCAAAGGGTTGAAAGACTTATTTTGGTTGTATTTCCCACACTGCCGTTTCGTATTGAACAACTATTTCGTTTACAACGATAAAAATGATGCTCAATGGATGAGTTTTGATGATGTGTTCTGGAAACGTCGTTTCAACAGTACCATCTACAAATCAAGTAACGTATACGATCGTAAAGTAGATAGCTACAGAACGGGAGTTGATGCATTGATGGAATCAGAAAAGATTAAAGAAGAAATTCGAACTATCGAACACGATGTTTGGAGTTTCTAAAACAAAATAAAAGAAAGCCTCGGATTATCCGGGGCTTTTTTATGCCTATTTGTTTGCTTCGACGTATCTTTGCGCCATGATAAATCTTGAACAAATTGGAGTTCATTTACCCCAAGGTTATTTATTTCAGAATGTTTCTTTTCAAATTAAGAAGGGAGATAAAATTGGTTTAGTAGGAAAAAATGGTGCCGGTAAGTCAACTATGTTGAAATTATTGGCAAATTGGGATCAACCAACCGAAGGTAAAATTCATCGGCCAAAAGACTGTGTTGTTGGATTTTTAACGCAAGAAATCAAAATTGATTCTGAAAGAAGTGTCAAGAATTATCTTTTAGAATCAAACGAACTGTTGACCCGTTTGAAAGATCGACTAGAAGAACTTAATGTAGATTTGGTTAATCGCACAGATTATGAATCTGATTCTTATTTGACCATGCTTGATGAATTATCAGAACTAAACCATTCTTTTCAATTGAATGAAGGTAATTCATGGGAAGAACGAGTTATTTCGGTTTTGAAAGGTTTAGGATTTTCTGAAGAAGAAACGAATCGTAGTCTAAATACTTTTTCGGGTGGTTGGAAAATGCGTGCCGAGTTGGCAAAAATATTAGTGAACCGTCCGGATGTTATTTTGTTAGATGAGCCAACCAATCACTTGGATATTATCTCAATTAGTTGGTTAGAAGATTATCTTCAGAAATTCGAAGGTGCTGTTATTGTCATTTCCCATGACCGTTTGTTTTTAGATAACGTAACGAAACGAACACTAGAAATCAGTTTAGGAAAAGTACTTGATTATCCATTTGCATATTCTAAGTATAAAATCTATCGCGCAGAAGAATCAGAGCGCCTTGATCGCATGAAAAAACAGCAAGACAAGGATATCAAACATACAGAAGAGCTCATTAATAAATTTCGTGCTAAGAAAAATAAGGCCGCTTTTGCTCAGAGTTTAATAAAGAAATTAGACAAAACTGAGCGTATCGAAGTGGATAACGATGGTGTTGCCAAAATGAAGATAGCTTTTCCGTTAAGCGTTCAACCTGGAAAACTGGTGTTAGAGTTGATTGATATGGGAAAGACGTATGACGCTAAAGTTATTTTCAAACATATTAATATTACAGTTGGACGAGGGGAAAAAATAGCGCTACTTGGTCCAAATGGTGTTGGTAAGTCAACATTACTTAAAAGAGTAATGAACTCAATTGATGGTGATGGTCAAGTAAATTATGGTCACAACGTAAATATTACTTATTTCGCACAAGATCAAGCAGAACAATTGGATCCTTCAAAAACAGTATACGAAACTGTTGATGACGTCGCTCGTGGAGATATTAGAAAGGATTTACGTTCTATTTTAGGTGCATTCTTGTTTTCTGGCGAGGATACAGATAAGCGTGTTGGTGTTTTATCAGGAGGTGAGCGCACACGTTTGGCACTTTGTCAATTGTTGTTAAGTCCAAGTAACTTCTTAATTCTTGATGAGCCCACCAATCATTTGGATATTCAAAGTAAGGAAGTATTAAAACAAGCGTTGCAGAGTTATGAAGGTACTTTTATTGTTGTTTCCCATGATAGAGAATTTTTAGATGGATTAACCAATCGAATTTGGGATATTGACAATAAAACGTTGAAGATTCACCATTTTGGGGTTAAAGAATTTTTAGAACAAAAAATGCAATCTTTCCAAGATGTTAAAGCGCCAAATCCTCAGAA
>JBIIKG010000282.1:0-2853 GCA_044233275.1 Crocinitomicaceae bacterium
GAAGGAGCATTTTGATCGGAATCATTTACAAAATAATCACCACCCAATAAATCAGTAATGACCGTATAATGCTGACCTTTATAATATCTATAGTCTAAACCTCCCGATACTTTCCATTTTGAATTCACTTTGTAATCAAATTGTGAAAGTCCACCAACCCAAAAGTGGTTATTTACTGAAGCAGCTAATACTTGAGATGACTTTCGTTTGATAGAATCATAGGCATAATCGACCGTTGAGTAAGTATTTCCAAATAACGTTTTATATCTATTGTTGTAGATAATTTGATCCCAGTCAACCAAACCTTCTTCATCATATAAAATCGTTGATGACGAATTGTAATATCTCTCACCTCCCCCGCGACCAATGGAGACATATGCCATGTTGGACCATGAAAATTTCTCATTTACTTTCCAGAAATCTTTCAATGTAATTTGCGGTTTATGGTAAAAGTTTCTTCTTTCGTTCAATACAGATTTTTCGCCCGTAATGGTATCCGTAACCCATCCCCAGTGTTGATTAAAACGAGTTCCTTTACTACGAATCGCATCCAACTGACTTGCAGAAATACCGTTATTCAATGCATAGGTTGAATCCCAGTATTCTATTGGCTGGTTAAAAGAACGCTGCCCATGTTGCTGTGGCGCACCAAAACCGCTTAGGGAAAGTACGTGATTTTTAAATTTTTTCTGAATTTTCAAGTAATAAAATCCACCTTGTGTGTTTAATCCATCAACCCAGCCGTTGCCTTGTTTGTATGAACCTGAAAAAAGAACACCCCATCCATTCTTCAAGGTACCAGATTTATAAGAAAAAGATGTTCTCAAAAAATTCCCAGTACCATATTCTTGGTCAACGTTAATTTCTCTTTTTCCAGATGTATTATCAGTTACAATATTCATTGTTCCTCCAACTGAAGGCATCGCTAACTTTGTAGCACCTAAACCACGTTGGATTTGTATTTGTTGGGTAATTGCATCTAATCCGAACCAGTTTGACCAATAAACCCATCCATTTTCCATATCGTTTACTGGGACTCCGTCGATCATTACCCCAACATTTCGTTGGTCGAACCCACGAATCGTAATTCGAGCATCGCCATCACCTCCACCTTGTTGTGTTGCATGAACACCCGGTTTTGAGTTTAAAATCATTGGTAAATCTTGTGAACCCAATTCTTCATCTAACTCCTTTTTGCCAAGTGTTGAAACAGCAACTGGTGTTTTTCTATCTTGTGCAATGTTTCCAATCACTTTTACTTCATCTAACTCTTGACTTCCACCAAGAATAATGTCGTAAGTATTAATTGGTTGATCAATTGTCAATTCGAGACGCATCGTGTCAAAAGACAACATCGCTACCGTTAGAGTATAAGAACCATAAGGTACTTTGTCGAATTTATAATTACCATCAAAATCGGAAAGTGCTCTCAAACTAGGATTCAACGCTATTTTAGCACCAACCACAGCTTGTTTCGTAACATTGTCGACCACCTTTCCAGAAAGACTGCCTTCTTGGGCGTGTGTTGAACTTACAAATCCAGCAATTAAAAATAAAAACAAATACTTCATACCTTCATTTATAAAAAGAGGCCGAATGGAAGTTCGACCTCTGTTAATCAATTGTAATATCTTATTTAATAACTACTCTCTTCGACTGAGACAAACCATTTTTATCTGTCAGCTTAACAAAATAGAAACCTTTATTATTTTCTAAATCGATACTTAGCAACGTTTTTGAAGAATTCTTCAATTCAATCACACGTTGTCCAAGTGCGTTAAATACTTCTACCAATACAATTTCTTCTGTATTTTTGATGTAAACAATTCCATTTGAAGGATTTGGAAATAATTTAACTTCTTCTTTGTTAGCAACCGTTGCAATAGAAGCTGGTGCACAATTACAATTGTGAACACCTAATGAATTCCAGTTACCGTCCAAAATTGGATTTCCGCTGCTTCCTAAAAGAGTGTCACCATTACTGTCTAAGCGCACAACAACAGGTGGAATCGTATCATACTCCGTCATCGGATTAAAGAATGAGATCAAAGGATTCGTAACTCCTTTTAATACAGATGCTTTTCTCAACATTGAATGATCTTTAGTTACAATTACACCTGCACCCGTATATGGGAAAGAAGTTGACCAACCAGTTCCTGGATCTTCACCAATTTTACCAAAAATATCAACTGCTACCGAAGCTGGGATATTGCTCGTCGTTCCTTTCGCAAGAACTACAGCATCATTTCCATTCCAGTAAAAAGCATTACATACTAGGTATTCTGGGCAATAAAAACCATCGGCTTTTACTTCCAATGAATCCCATATTGGAGCATCTTGTTCTGTTCCGTTTGGATCTCTCTGATCAATTACAGCTACATAAGTACTGTAGGGAGCGATTGTACCCGTTAGTTGGATTGCATTAGCAGCCGTGGCACTTGTTGCACCATTTGAATAACGCGCAACGAAATACTGATTTAAATTGATAGGATTAGCCGTTGGATTATAAATTTCCAGTGCTTTATTGTTATACCATCCTTCAACATATTCAGAAATAAATAATTCAGAACAGTCTTGAGCAAAACCAAAACCACTGAACAGAGTAGCAATAAAAAGTAGACCTTTTTTCATACGATTAAAAATTAAGAAATTGAAATTGATTAGATATGATTGAAACTTTCGGTAATGACAGGAAAAAAGAACATTTCTTCCATAATTTGATTGATTGCATAGTGACCTCATTGTAGTAAATACAGCCTCTTACGAACAATTGAATCATTTTATTTATTCATTCCACGTGTTTATGATTCTTTATGGTTTCAGTCTAAGAAATCTTAGCATCAAGGGTTACAT
>JBIIKG010000114.1:0-9025 GCA_044233275.1 Crocinitomicaceae bacterium
AAATACAAGAATATTATCAGTATTATCATTCACATTGTCACCTGGCAATGCTCCTTCTTGAAATTCTATGAGGTTATTCATGCCCTTGTAATAAACTTCAACCGATGTTTCGTATTTGTCATCTTTAAAATTTCGGAAATATCCTAATGAAGCTTGATACCCACTTTGTGGTTTTACTTTATCAGTTGAAGGATACCAAATATCGGTTGGCAACGAAACGGCACTCAAGGATGTCAAATGCACATATTGATAGTTGTAGGAATAACCGCCTTTAATTGAACTTTTATCTGGTAACAAATAGCGAAATGAAATACGCGGTTCCAATCCATGATAAAATTTAATTAAATCGCCATTACTATATTGAATAGAAGTATCAGGAGTACTCAAATCACCCTTAATATAGCGTGTGAAAGGACCTGTGTGAGCATAAGTGCTATAGCGTAGACCGAAGTTAATTCTTAATTTTTCATTCACATCAAAGTCATCCAAGACATAAGCAGCAGTCTCATGTCCAAACAAACGTTGCGCTTCACCAGTGTCAAATACAACTGAGTCTACTTCCGCAGAAACACTTGTAGGAGTGAACGAATGATAAATGTAATCAACTCCCCATTTAATTTTGTGACGCGTATTTGGGAAATAGGAAAAATCTACTTTTGCACCATAATCCCGAATCCCAGATTTGAGTGCAAAGCGAAATTGATCTTGTTCAGAACCAAAACTAAACATGTAATCAGAAAAAGTAGCTGTTACATTCATGAATAATTTATTGGTAAATAAATGGTTCCAACGTAAAGCTGCGATTCCATTTCCCCATGGCATATCGACTTTAAAATCATCCTCTTTGTTGCCAAAAGTGAACATGTCTTTACCATAATATCCGCTCAGATAAATGCGGTCTTTATCGGTCAGTTTATAATTGAGTTTCAAATTTAAATCATAGAAATAGTAACCAGATCCTGAAAAAGGTGATGAATCAGGGATAAAGGCTTTCATCAATACATCAATATATGTTCTTCTTCCTGATACGACAAATGATCCACGGTCCTTTTTTAATGGACCCTCGATGGTCAAACGAGATGATATAGCCCCAATTCCGCCTTTAAATTTAAACTTTTTGTTATTTCCTTCGTTCATGTTTACTTCCAACACGGATGACATTCGACCACCGTAGTTGGCCGGCATTCCCCCTTTGATTAGGTTGACACTTTTTACTGCATCTACGTTGAAAACCGAGAAGAATCCAAACAAATGGGCTGCATTGTATACCACACCTTCATCTAATAAAACCAAGTTTTGGTCTGGACCTCCACCACGAACATAAAACCCTTGACCTCCTTCTGAAACGGATGATACACCAGGAAGTAATTGAATTGTTTTGATGACATCTACTTCACCCATAAATGCAGGTAAGGTTTTTATTTGGTCAATTTGCAATTCTATCTGACCGATTTTTGTTGAATTAATGTTCTCTCCTCTCTTTGCACTTACTTCAACTTCTTGAATTTCTTGTAAGTCTGTTCCTAATTCCATGTCAAAAACAATGTCCTTCGTAAGATCTATTGTAACTGCTTTTGTATTTAATCCAGTTGCTCTAAATTCTACGGAATAATTACCAGCCGGAATAGTAAGGGAATAAAAACCATATGTATTCGTCAATGCGCCTTGCGAAATACTCGGCACAAATACCTTGGCTCCAATCATCGCTTCACCGCTTCTGCCATCGGTTACATAACCACTGATGGTAAATTTTTCTTGGGAAAACACACTGAAAGTGACAAAAAGGAAAAATAAAAAGTGCAATAGAATTTTCATAGCAGCCAAAGATGGAATAATAAGAAGTACAAAACTACGAACAAACTACAAACCAATTGGTTCGTGACATGTTATTTTTGTTTTAATAGATTAGAAATTTAAAAAAGGACTTTCCAATCGAAGCAGGGAATTTTCTCGTAGATTGATTAACTTCGCAGGCGAATGATTGAGAGATTAACACGAAATAGATGAAAATATCATATAACTGGCTTAAAAAATACATCAATACTTCTCTTTCCCCAGAGGAAATGGATAAAATTTTAACGGATACTGGTTTAGAAGTTGAAAGCGTTGAAAAAATAGAAGCTGTTAAAGGTGGATTAGATGGTGTATTTGTTGCTGAAGTATTAACGTGCGAAAAACATCCGGATGCAGATAAGTTGAAAGTTACAACTGTAACTATCGGCGGTGAACCTTTGCAAGTGGTTTGCGGTGCACCGAATGTTGCCGTTGGACAAAAAGTTATTTTAGCAACAGTTGGTTGTACGCTTTATCCAAAGCCAGACGAACCTTTGAAAATGAAGGTGTCAAAAATTCGTGGTGTTGATTCATTTGGGATGCTTTGCGCTGAAGATGAACTTGGAATGGGTGAATCGCATGCTGGAATTTTAGTGTTAGATCCTGAAACGCCAGTAGGAACTCCGGCTGCGAAACTGTTTGATTTAGAAGATGATTATCAAATTGAAATCGGTTTAACGCCTAATCGAGCAGATGCTATGGGCCACATTGGTGTTGCACGCGATTTAATAGCTTACTTGAATTTTCACCAGAAAGCGAATTTGTCGCTTAATATGCCATCAGTTGATGCGTTTAAAGTTGATTCAACTGCACTTAAAATTGATGTTTCGGTTGAAAACACAGATTTGTGTCCGCGTTATTTAGGTATTACGTTCAAAGGAGTTAAAATCAAACCTTCACCGGCTTGGCTGCAAAAAAGCCTGCGTGCTGTTGGACTTTCACCAATTAACAATGTAGTAGATGTAACAAATTATGTGATGCGCGAATTGGGAACGCCTTTGCATGCCTTTGATGTTCGTTCGTTGAATGGAAAAATAGTCGTTAAAACAGCTAAGAAAGGTGATAAGTTTGAAACGTTAGACAATGTTTCACGCGAATTATCAGATGAAAATTTGATGATTACCAATGGAAATGAAAACCTATGTATTGCAGGTGTTTTTGGTGGTGCAAGCTCTGGAATTAAAGACGACACAACAGAAGTTTTCTTAGAATCAGCTTATTTCAATCCAGTATCAGTTCGTAAAACAGCTAAATTTCATGGATTAAACACAGATGCTAGTTTCCGTTTTGAACGTGGAGTCGATCCACAATTGACAGAATATGCGTTGAAAAGAGCAGCATTGTTAATCAAAGAAGTAGCAGGTGGAGAAATTGCAATGGAAATTGCGGAAGTCTATCCAAAACCATTCGAAAATAAGATTGTTGAGTTTAGTTACGAGCGTTGTAATCGATTGATCGGTGCAACTATCACTGTTGAGGATACCAATGCAATTTTAACAAGTCTAGATATTAAAGTTCTCTCTGCAGCTGGAGGAATTGCACAATTGGAAATACCAGCATACAGAGTGGATGTAACTAGAGAGGCAGACGTGGTAGAAGAAGTGTTGCGAATTTATGGATTCAACAATGTTCCTCTACCCGAAAAATTAAATACGTCAATCGGTGTTTTTCCAAAACCAAATGTTGAGAAAATCCAAACGGTACTATCTGAAATGCTGGTAGGGAAGGGCTACATCGAGACCTTGAATAATTCATTGACAACCTCTGCTTACGTTGAAAAATTAGGTGGTGATACCTTAAAATCAGAACGCAATGTTCCGATGTTAAATCCCTTGAGTCAGGAATTGGATGTCATGCGTCAATCTTTACTTTTCAACGCCTTAGAAGTAGTAGAACACAATCAAAACAGACAGAATGCTGATTTGAAGTTCTTCGAATTCGGAAAGGTTTACCACAAATATGAAAGTGGTTACGCTGAAAACAAGCGTTTGTTAATTGCTATTTCAGGAAAGAAAGAACGCGAATCGTGGAATTCGACCAATGATGTCGTTTCGTTTTATTCAATTAAAGGATTAATAAACGCTGTTTTTGCACGCTTAGGTTTATCGAGCATGATTACTGAAGCGGCCTTGAAGAATTCAATTTTGAAAGAGGGTGTTCAATTGAGCGTTTTAAAGAAGAAAGTTGGCGAAATCGGCTGGATTAATCCTGCAATGAAAAAGCATTTTGGCATTAAATCAGATGTTTTTGTGGCTGACTTAGATTGGGATGCAATCGTTGAATGCTTGCAATATGTAAAAGTGAAATACACCGAATTGCCGAAGACTTTTGCTGTTCGACGTGATTTCTCTTTGTTGTTGAATAATTCAACAAATTTCTCTGAAATTGAAAGCGTTGCGCGTACATGTGACAAGAAAATTTTGAAGGAAATTGGTTTGTTTGATGTTTATGAAGGTAAAAATCTCGAAGAAGGAAAGAAATCATACGCTGTTTCGTTTACTTTCCAAGATCCAGAACAAACACTGAAGGATAATCAAATTGATGCCATCATGGAAAAGATCCGTGTGGAATTGGAAGGTAAATTATCGGCTACGTTGAGGACGTAAGTTGATTTGAAAATTGGAAGATTCGAAAATTTGATTAATTATATTCATTGAGAAAATGGCAACTTTAAGCAGGTTTGAAGATTTGAAAATTTGGCAAGAGAGTCGATTGTTTAATAATTGTTTGTTTGATCTTTTATTAGTTCAAGATGACCGGAAATTCGGATTTTTGATCAATCATATTTTCAAGACCTCTGGTAGTATAATGGATAATATTGCAGAAGGATTTGAGCGTGAAGGAAATAAAGAATTCATTCAATTTTTGTCAATTGCCAAAGGCAGTGCTGGAGAATTGAGATCTCAAATTTATAGAGCAATGGACTTAAAATTAATTCTTGAAAAGGATTTTGATCAATTGCAAAGTCAATTACTTTCAATTTCATCTCAGATTAGCTTATTCATTAATTATTTGAAAAAATCAGAATTTAAAGGTAATAAGTTTAAAGAGCCTTCTCTGGAATATGGTGATTCAACTGATTTAGAATCATTTATAAATCCCATCTCCGATTGAATATTCAAGAAAATCTTCAAATTATCTAATCTTCAAATCAATCAAATCTTCGAATCAATCAAATCTTCAAATAATGTCAACAAGCACTTCATCCAAATACATCATCACAGGAATAGGAACCGACGTTGGTAAAACGGTCGTGAGTGCCATTGTTGCGCAAGCATTAAAAGCTGCTTATTGGAAACCTGTGCAAGCGGGTGATTTAGACAATACTGATTCCATGAAAGTGGATCGATATACCAACGATGCGGTAAAAGTTCTCCCTGAGAAATTTAAATTGAATCATCCGATGTCGCCTCATGCGGCAGCAAAATTAGATGGAGTTTCAATTCACCTTAAAGATTTTGTTTTACCAGAGGTTGAAGGAAATTTAATCGTCGAAGGAGCAGGTGGACTGTTGGTTCCCTTGAATTCGGAAGGTTTGCTTTTTGCTGATTTATGTCAACACTTAAATTTGCCCATCATTTTGGTTTCTCGCCATTATTTAGGAAGCATTAACCATACCTTACTAACTGCAGAAGTGCTCAAGTACAGAAATCTTTCGGTGAAAGGAATTGTTTTTAATGGTGAAGAAAATAGTGCTTCAGAAGCAATCATTTTGCAATTAACTGGATTTAAAAACTTGGGAAGAATACCTCAAGTCGAAAATATAGATCAAGCATTTATAAGTGAACAAGCTCAACTACTTGAAGCCAATTTATTAGCCGATTAAACAATGTCAGAAGTACTTAAGAAAGACCGAGAATACGTTTGGCATCCATTTACTCAGGTGCATACGGCACCCGCGCCACTAGAGATTGTACGTGCAAAAGATACTATTTTGTACACAGCAGATGGAAGAGAATACATTGATTGTAATTCGTCTTGGTGGGTAAATGTGCACGGACACGGAAACGAGCATATCGGAAAGGCAATCAGTGAACAGTTTCAGCGAATTGATCATGTTATTTTCGCTGGCGCAACACATGCTAAAGGAGTCGAATTAGCCGAAAGAATCGTAAAACTTTTGCCCGACAATTTAACAAAGGTATTTTTCTCTGATAATGGTTCGACGGCGATTGAAGTTGCCTTAAAAATGGTGTTTCAATATTGGTTCAACAAAGGAGATGCTAAACAGCGCATTTTGGCGCTTGATGGTGCCTATCACGGTGATACCTTTGGCGCAATGGCGATTGGTCAACGAGGCTATTTCAACAAACCCTTTGAACATTTTTTCTTTGATGTAGATTTTTTAGATTTTCCAACGAATGAAAATGAATTTGCATTGCTCAAGAAAGCAAGGTCGCTGTTTGAAACGAATGAATTTGCCGCTCTGATTTTAGAACCATTGGTTCAAGGGGCTGCAGGGATGCGCATGTATTCAGTTGAGTTTTTAAATGAACTGGTAAGATTGGCTAAAGAATATAATGTGCTTGTTATTCTGGATGAGGTAATGACCGCTTGGGGACGAACGGGAAAGTATTTTGCGTTTGAGCATTCGGCAATTGTTCCTGATATAGTCTGTTTATCCAAAGGCTTAACCGGTGGTGTTTTACCATTAGGATTGACGGTCGCCTCGCAAGAAATTTACACCGCTTTTTTATCGGAAGATAAGTTGAAAGCTCTACTTCACGGACATTCATTCACAGGAAATCCCTTGTCTTGCGCTGCAGCTTGTGCGAGTTTAGATTTATTCGAATTAGAGCGCACTTGGGAGCAAATTGAAATGATTTCCGCCGAAAACAAACGTTTTGTAGCTACATTAGTTTCGAAGCAAATTCAAGATATAAGGGTGTGCGGAACAATCCTAGCAATCGAACTAAAAGTAAGCGGTGAATCCTCTTATTTTGCCGCGATTAGAGATAAGGCCTACAATTACTTCTTAGAAAATGGACTGCTCATTCGTCCGTTGGGAAACATCATCTTCATTAATCCACCTTATTGTATCAGCAAAGATCAATTGGCAAAGGTGTACAGTTCGATTGTTTCCTTTTTAGAAAAATTGACAAATGAAATTGACAACTCAAATTCTCAAAGCAAGGGGTCATCGAATCATGAAATTTTCGATTTGGATTTTTAATCGACAAGAACTCTAATTAAATCTATTATTTCTCCTAATTTTTGTTAATCGTAAACACAAACCCGATGTCATACGTTTATCTAAAAAAACAAAAATATGAAACTGATCATAACCCTATTTTTTATTTCAATCTTAAGCGCTTGCCAAGGTCAGGCAACTAAATCTATTAAATCAACAGAAATGGTCGACACAACGAAGAAATACAATCAATTGACTGAGCAAGAGGAACGTGTATTAGTGCACAAAGCAACGGATCGTGCGTTCACAGGTGATTATTACAATAAGAAAGACAAGGGAATTTATCTTTGTCGCCAATGTAATAATCCTTTATATACTTCTGATACAAAATTTGAATCGCACTGTGGATGGCCAAGTTTCGATGACGAAATTGATGGTTCTGTTACTCGTGTAAAAGATGCTGATGGTCGACGAATTGAAATTATCTGCACGAATTGTAAAGGTCACTTGGGACATGTGTTCGAAGGCGAACAATTCACAGCGAAGAACACCCGTCATTGTGTGAACACAAGCTCTTTAAAATTCTATTCGAAGGAGGAGATGAAAACGTTACCTGCTGTAATTAAATAGATTACTTCCAACCTAAGACATCAAATTTTTTCTGATTGGTATTGTATTTCAATTGAATCTCACGAATCAGTTGGTTGATTGATTTTTCCTTTAAACTGCGATTGGGATAAATGGCAATGATGTCGCGGGCTGGATATAATTCATTTTGTGTTGAAACAATGGGTTTTAGAAAGGACTTTTGCTCAGTACTTGTATGGAAGAATTCTGGAACTAAAGTGTAACCGCCATATTGTTCAGTCATCTTTATGAGAAGATCAATGTTTCCACCTTCATAATTCCAATGATTGATGTTTGCCTCATCTTTGATTTGACATAATTGTATCATTTGATTCCGTAAGCAATTACCGCTACTCAACAACCATGGATGCAATTCTTTGAGGTCATTAACTACGACAGAAGTCTTCGATTCATTTGGAATGTACGCTTTAATTTCTTCCGTATATAATTTTTGGGTCGTAAAACGAACATCAGAGAATGGTCCAGCCATGATGATTCCATCCAATTCTTTCTTATCTAGTGCAACAATCAAATCTTCTGTTTTCATTTCAACAATCGATAATTGCACATTCTGAAGTTTTTCTAACCACTGAGGAAATAAATCAGGAACCATGTAGGTCGCAATGGTTGGAATGATTCCCAAGCGAATGCGTTCCACGTAATTTCCTTTCATTTGTTGAGTGACGGTATTTATTTTAGCGGATTCACTCAATACTTCACGGAGGATTGGAACCAGTTTTTCACCAAATGGAGTCAATTCAAGGGGTTGGCGTGAACGATCAAAAAGTAGAAATCCAAGTGCATCTTCTGCCTTTTTTACTTGCATGGAAAGTGTAGGCTGCGTAACAAAACATACCTCGCTCGCTCGTTGAAATTGGCCCTCATCGCACAAGGCAATGATGTACTGCATTTGTTGAAGTGAAATCATATAGATTAAATTTATGTAAAGATAGAATTAATCGATAAAAATTATTAAACTTAAGGGTTAACTTTGTTTAAAGATTTGAAAAATGAAAAAATATACAGCATACACTGAAAAATTGGATGTTTTCTTCTTGGTTAAATCAATAAAATTGAATTTTCTCTATTAATTTTGAATACATTTTTTTAAAACAAACAAATACAAATAATTATGAGTCTAGTAGGAAAACAATTCCCGGATATTTCGGTGAAAGCAATGGATGAAATGGGTGATGCATTCAAATTGAATGTATTAGAAACGGCAAAATCAAAGAATCAGAAAGTGTTGTTGTTCTGGTATCCTAAAGATTTCACATTCGTTTGTCCAACTGAATTACATGCTTTTCAAGAAGCAGCAGCTGAATTTAAGAAAAGAAATACAGTAATCATTGGTGCTTCTTGTGATACTGCCGAGGTACATTTCGCTTGGCTATCTACAGCTAAAGATAATGGTGGAATTGAAGGAGTAAAATA
>JBIIKG010000115.1:0-9017 GCA_044233275.1 Crocinitomicaceae bacterium
AACTTCTAATTTGAAGGCTTCACTGTAACGAATAATTGTTTTTCTTTTCATAAACACTTGTTTTAAAAGTGTCTACTTTTTTTCAGGACGTAACAGAGGCTTGAGGGAAACAACTATTTAACTACAATGTTCTCCCATTTTATTGCAATCAATTGACAATTGCGTTTTCTCCATTATCTTTGCGGTCATGGAACAAAAAGAAGACAATCTAAAGGATATTATTTCCCACGCAAAAGAATACGGATTCGTATTCCCCTCTTCAGAAATATATGACGGTTTAGCTGCAACCTACGACTACGGTCAACTGGGCTCTGAACTTAAAAACAACATAAAATCCTATTGGTGGAAATCAATGGTGCAGATGCATGACAATATCGTTGGAATTGATTCTGCCATTTTTATGCATCCTACAACTTGGAAAGCTTCTGGTCACGTTGATGCATTTAACGATCCATTGATTGACAACAAAGATTCTAAGAAACGCTACCGTGCGGATGTACTTCTTGAAGAACACATCGAGAAAATTCGTCAAAAAATTGAAAAGGAAGTTGAAAAAGGAATCAAAAAATTTGGTGATAGTTTCGATGAGGCTCAATTTCGTGCTACCAATCCAAATGTCTTGCGCAACGCACAAAAAATAACGGAGATTGAAGACCGTATGCGCACAACATTGGAGAATAATGATTTGGAAGGTGTTTACCAGTTAATCGTTGATTTAGAAATTGTTTGTCCCATTTCAGGTTCTAAAAACTGGACCGAAGTGCGTCAATTCAACCTTATGTTCTCCACTGAATTAGGTTCAGTTGCCGGTGATGCTTCAACAATCTACCTTCGTCCAGAAACGGCGCAAGGTATTTTTGTGAATTTCTTAAATGTTCAGAAATCAGGTCGCATGAAAATTCCTTTTGGAATTGCTCAGATAGGGAAAGCTTTCCGTAATGAAATCGTTGCACGTCAGTTTATCTTCCGTATGCGTGAGTTCGAACAGATGGAAATGCAATTTTTTGTGCGTCCAGGTGAAGAAATGAAATGGTACGAATACTGGAAAGAAACGCGTATCAAATGGCACAAAAAATTAGGCTTGGGCGATAAAATGTATCGTTTCCACGACCATATTAAATTAGCGCATTATGCGAATGCTGCCGCTGATATCGAATTTGATTTCCCAATGGGCTTCAAAGAATTAGAAGGAATTCATTCCCGTACTGATTTCGATTTGAAGCAACACGAGCAATTCTCAGGTAAAAAACTACAGTATTTCGATCCTGAATTGAATCAAAACTACGTTCCTTTTGTGGTGGAAACATCTGTTGGATTAGACAGAATGTTCTTAGCAGTATTAAGTGCTTCTTACAAAAATGAGAAGTTGGAAGACGGTTCTGAACGTTCAGTTTTGAGTCTGCCTGCTGCACTAGCTCCCTACAAGGTTGCAGTTATGCCCTTAACTAAGAAAGATGGCTTACCTGAAAAAGCGAATGAAGTATTGAATTTGTTGAAGTTTGATTATAACTGCACATACGATGAAAAAGATTCTCCAGGAAAACGTTATCGTCGTCAAGATGCCATTGGTACACCTTATTGCATTATGATTGATCATCAAACAATGGAAGACAATACCGTTACCGTAAGAGATAGAGATAATATGGAGCAAATTCGCGTTTCAATTGGTGATTTGTACAAAATCATTGATGAAAAAGTGAATATGCGAACGCTTTTGGTTGATTAAAAAGTTGTTACGAATACACGAATCGGGTCTCAATTAGAAAAACATTCGTGTATTTGTGGCTTTATTTTTAGACGTTCAATTAATTCCAGTTCACGACGTTTCCGACACGCATTGATTCTTCAAAAGAAGCTTTTAAACGGTCAATCTTACGTTGCGCTGTTGTATCGCCTAATTTTGCTTTTGCTTTTAGATTATAATAGGTGTCTAAGGAGTGTCCGAATAGATCTTGTTCTAATTGATGCTTGATATCAGAGATTTTGTGATTCACTTCAATTAAGAAATGCTCAATTTCGCCCAATTCACTCAACTCTTCATTTGAAACGTCCGGTTTTCTCAAAAGAGTGGCATAGCGCGGCAACAATTCGTTCAAAGTATTGACAAATTGATCCAATTCTCTATTTAAAACTTCTTTATTGCGCTTAAAATCTTTCATGTCTTATGAGTTGATTCAGACGAAAGATAGGGAAATCTCCTTTACTTCAACATTTATTTTCACAAATTAACATTTATTTGAAGTTGCATGGAATAATAAATCATTCCACTCTTTCACTATCTTTACAACCATGGCTGGTATCTATATCCATATTCCTTTTTGCAAGCAGAAATGTACCTATTGTGACTTTCATTTTAGTACAACATTCGAAGAATATCGAAAAGAAATGATTGCTACCATTTGCCAAGAAATTGCTTTGAGAGCTGATGAACTAAAGACCGAAAATATCAAAAGCATTTATTTTGGTGGTGGAACTCCCAGTTTACTCACTGAACAAGAATTGAAAGACATTCTCACACCAATTAAGCATTTCTTCCATATCGAAAAAGATGCTGAAATTACCTTAGAAGCGAATCCAGATGATATTAACATTCATCAACTCAAGATCTGGAGGGATGCTGGCATCAATCGCTTAAGCATCGGAATTCAATCCTTTCGAGCGGAAGATTTAAGCTGGATGAATCGCGCTCATTCCGTTGAAGAAGCTGAAAATGCTGTTCGTTTAGCTCAAGAAGCTGGATTTCAAAATATCACCGTCGATTTAATTTATGGCTTGCCGAACTTAACTTTGGAGGAATGGAAAGGTCATATTCAACGAGTTCTTGATATGGGCATTCAGCACCTTTCAGCTTATTGCTTAACAGTAGAGGAAAAAACAGCTTTAAATAAACTAGTCAAAGAGAAAAAAATCATTCCCGCCAATGAAGACCAACAAAGTGATCAGTTTGAGTTGCTCGTTTCAATGACCGAGTTAGCAGGATTCGAACAATATGAAATATCCAACTTTGCAAAAAATGGCCAATACGCAGTCCACAATACAAATTATTGGACAGGCCAGGCGTATTTAGGTATTGGTCCTTCAGCTCATTCATTCGATGGTGAATCAAGACGCTGGAATGTTCCCAATAATCGAAAATACATGGAATCCATGGGAAAAGATTCTTCTTGGTTTTCATCCGAAACACTCAGTTTGAATGAGCGTTGGAATGAACTCTTACTGACAGGTTTGCGCACCAATTTTGGTGTTTCGATTGACCAGCTCAAAAAAATAAATCCTATTAGTCCGGCAATTGATGCCAAAATAGCAGAATTCGTTGCTTATGGTTGGATGGAGAAGACTCCTACCCTTTTGAAATTAACAAAGGAAGGAAAATTGAAGGCCGATTATATTGCCAGCGAACTCTTTTTAACCTAGTATGTTATCTTCGACTAAGGTCCAAATTTAAAAAGTTTGGGTATTTTTACTATTCAACAAATCTATAAGCATGTTTAAATTCATACTATTTTTTGTGGCACTTCTGCCATTTTTTTCTTGGTCACAAAATAAAGTCATCGATTATACCACTTTCAACGATTGGAAAAAAATTGATAATGCGCTTATTTCAACCAATGGCAGATATGTAGCTTATGAAATCAATCCACTTCAAGGAGATGGATTCTTGTTTCTTTACGATCAGGAAACAGGTAAAAAGGATTCGTTCCCAAGAGCTAAAGAAGCACAATTTTCTTTTCTAAACGATTTTCTTGTTTTTAAAATCACACCTGGATTTGACACTCTCCGCAACTGTGAGTTGAACAAAATTGATAAAAAGAAATGGCCCAAAGACTCACTTGGAATCTATGTATTTGCAAGTGATTCATTGACTAAAGTTGCTAAACTAAAATCGTTTAAACTAGCTGAAAAAACAGGTTTATTAGCTTATACAATCGATGATAACAAGTTAGAGTCAACTACTCCTGAAAAAAAGAAGAAAAAACACAGCTGCAAAAAGAACGCATCAAAGCGCTCAGTGGACAAAACCGAAGTGAAATCAGATGGTAATATTCTAACCGTAATTGAACCTGCGAGCGGAAATCAGTATAAATTGAAAAATGTAAGCGATTACCTATTTAGTGAAAACGGAAAAAGGTTGGCAGTTGTAAGTCATCAAAAAGATAAGGTAGATTCTTTTGCACTAACAATTTATGAGGGTAAAGACAACATCATCTATACATTCCCAAAGGGTACTTCAATTCGACAATTGAGTTATTCAAAAGATGGAGAAAATTTTGCATTTGTTCATAGTGCTGATACTGCGAAAGTGAAGAATTTTCAGCTTGAATACTACCACTTTCCGTCAAAAACAACTAAACGAATTGCTGACACGTTAAACCATCAACTGCCAGCTGGGAAAGCGATATCAGAAAATTACAAACCCTTATTTACAGAAGACAATCGCATTCTTTATTTTGGAATTGCTGATAGTTCTTACACCGAACCAAAAGATACTTTACTCGAAACGGAAAAGCCAAAATTAGACATTTGGCATTACCAAGATGATCGGATTCAACCTCAACAATTAGTTGAATTAAAACGAGATCAAAAGAAATCTCAGTTATATGCATACTTGTTAAAGGAGGATAAATTCATTCCACTTTCGAATGACACCTTAAACCTTTCTGCGAATGCAAAATTAGATGGTGATTACCTATTTGCTTATTCGGATGAACCGTATAAGTTGGAAAATCAATGGGACGCACCTGACAAAGAAGATCATTATCGAGTGTCCGTTCTTACGGGTGAACCCGAATTAATAAAAAGGGCTGTTCGTTTAGATGGCCAGCTTTCTCCAAGCGGAAAACACTATACTTATTTCAATGAAAAAACAAACAATTATTACTATTTAAATCCAAGAACGAAAGAGGAGAAATGTATCACTTGCTCAAGTAAAAATATAAACTGGCAAAGCGACATAAATGGAATGCCAATGCTTGCCTATCCATATGGTGTAAGCGGTTATACTGAAAAGGAAGAAGAGATTTTATTGCAATCCGAGTATGATATTTGGACTTATTCGATTTCTAATAATACACTTTTTTGTTTGACAAATGCAGAAGGTTTACAAACAAAAACTAGACTTTCCATCGAAAAATGGTACAGTGATTCTGTTTACTATTCTTACGAGAATTCCTACGTTAAAGGATTCAATGAAACAACAAAAGCTGAATCAATTTATTCGTTAGTTGATCATGGAGATCATACAGATCTGATACAGCGTTATTCAACAAATCATAAAATTACTGGAATAACTCGATCTAATGGAAGTGACAATATCTTATTTAGAAAAATGTCCTTAAGTGACTATCCAGAATTGCGATTGAGTACCATTGATTTTTCGAATGAACGGATTTTGTCGAATACCAATCCACAACAAGCAGATTTTAATTGGGCAACGGTAGAATTAATCAAATGGAAGAGTTACGATGGAATACCACTTGAAGGACTTTTATACAAACCAGAGAATTTTGATCAAAGCAAATCTTATCCTCTGCTGATTTATTACTATGAATTATATGCTGATGATTTACACAATCATTACGTTCCTAAGCCAACTGCATCTATTATTTATCCAACAGAATATGCTTCAGCAGGTTATATTGTTTTCATTCCAGATGTGCGCTACAAAATTGGTCACCCGGCAAAATCAGCTTATGATTGTATTATGAGTGGGACTGACCATGTGTTGAAACTAGTTCCTTCCATTGACCCAAAACGTATGGGCTTACAAGGTCAAAGTTGGGGCGGATATCAAACTGCACAATTAATTACAATGACAGATCGATTTGCAGCTGCAATGGCGGGCGCGCCCGTTTCGAACATGTTCTCAGCATACGGTGGTATACGTTGGGGATCTGGGGTAAACAGACAATTTCAGTATGAACGAACACAAAGTAGAATCGGAAAAACAATTTGGGAAGCACCAGAATTGTACATTGAAAACTCTCCATTGTTTCATTTACCAAAGGTAAAAACTCCTTTATTAATAATGCACAACGATGAGGATGGTGCAGTTCCATGGTACCAAAGTATTGAGATGTACACAGGTATGCGTCGCTTACAAAAACCAGTATGGTTACTGAACTATAACGGTGATGATCATAATTTAATGAAAAATGCAAATCGCTTTGATTTAAGTATCAGAATGAGACAATTTTTTGATCATTATTTAATGGGACAAGAAGCACCAATATGGCTATTGGAAGGAATTCCAGCAGTGAAGAAAGGAAAGGAACTTGGATACTAGATTTGAGGCGTCAGGCATATGGCTTGAGGAAGTAACGATTAGAAAAGGACATGTTTAGGGGGAGGAGATTCATTTTTTTATCGGCCTTAGTTGTTTTTGTAGCCATTACTGTTTTGAGTTTAATGCCACCTCGAGCGAATTTATCGATACATGCCAATGATAAGGTCGGTCATTTTATTGCTTATGCTGTATTTTCATTAAATGTTCTTTTATTGGGGAAGAATATCAAGCAATATACACTGTCAACATTACTGATTGTGGCTTATGGAATATTGATTGAATTTCTTCAATCATTTGTCGGGAGAGAAACTTCTTTTTATGACTTTTTAGCCAATTCTGCTGGTGTAAGTATTGGAATCATTTTATTTCTTCTCTTTCGAAAAGCAATCAATGAAATTTTATTAAAATTCAATGTAATTTCGTAAAGCGAAAAACAATACATGGAAAAATTACAAAATTTCATCAACGGCACTTACTGCGCACCGATTGGTGGTGAATACATCGATAATTACGAGCCAGCAACTGGCAAAGTATATAGTTTAATTCCCAACTCTGATGAACGAGATGTTGAACTTGCTGTGAAAGCAGCTGAATCAGCATTTCCAATTTGGTCGAGTATGAGTGCTGAAGATCGCAGTGCGATTTTAGTTCGCTTATCTGAAGGAATTGAAAAACGAATGGATGAATTTGTCGCAGCTGAATCGCGTGACAATGGGAAACCACTGACACTTGCAGCTCATGTTGATATTCCGCGAGCGATCTCAAATTTTCATTTTTTCGCAACCGGCATAATACACTTTGCTTCAGAATCGCATTACATGGAAGGTGTAGGAATTAATTATACCATTCGCAAGCCAGTTGGAATAGTAGGTTGTATTTCGCCTTGGAATTTACCCTTGTATTTATTCTCTTGGAAAATTGCTCCTGCTTTAGCTGCTGGAAACTGTGTGATAGCAAAACCTTCTGAAATTACGCCTTACACTGCTTATCTATTGGGACAAGTAGCCAAAGATGCCGGAATGCCAGATGGAGTATTGAATATTTTACACGGATTGGGCGGCAGTGTTGGTGATGCCATTGTAAAACATCCAAAAATTAAAGCGATATCATTCACAGGTGGAACAAAAACGGGAGAATACATTGCCCGCACAGCAGCACCGATGTTTAAAAAGTTATCACTTGAATTAGGCGGTAAAAATCCAAATATCATTTTTGCAGATTGTGATTTTGACGATATGCTGAGTACAACATTACGCTCTTCGTTCGCAAATCAAGGACAAATTTGCCTTTGTGGTTCACGAATCTTTGTTGAGCGACCAATCTACGATAAATTCAAGGAAGCATTTGTTGCAAAAGTTGCTAAGACGACTGTTTCAAATCCTGAAGATCCAAAAGCTATTCTAGGCGCAGTAGTTTCATTACCACATTTAGAAAAAGTATTGTCCTATGTTGAGTTAGCTAAAGAAGAGGGCGGAACTGTTTTAACAGGTGGTGTTCGCGTTCAATTAGAAGATGCATTCAAAGATGGGTATTACATGCGTCCAACTGTAATCGAAGGATTAGCATACGATTGTAGAACGAATCAAGAAGAGATTTTTGGTCCTGTTGTAACAATTATGCCTTTTGATACAGAGGAAGAAGTTTTGATGATGGCCAATTCAACGCAATATGGTTTGGCTGCAACTTTGTGGACTAGTGATTTAAAAAGAGCACATCGTATGGCCGATAAAATACAGTCAGGTATCGTATGGATCAATTCTTGGCTGGTGCGTGACTTGCGTACACCTTTCGGCGGAGTTAAAGCATCTGGTGTAGGGAGAGAAGGTGGTTTAGAGGCTTTGCGCTTCTTTACGGAACCGAAGAATGTGTTTATTAAGTATTGAGTATGTTAATTGAAGATTACAAATTGCAGATTGAAGATTACAAATTGAAGATTACAAATTGAAGATTACAAATTGAAGATTACAAATTGAAGATTACAAATTGCAGATTACAAATTACAGATTATAGATACAAAAAAATCCTCAACTTGCGTTGAGGATTTTTTTGTTTAAAGAAATTTCAAGACTATTTGATTATCAATTGTTTTGTTGCAGTACCATCCGTTGTATATGTTTTAACTAAATACACTCCAGAAGCAATTTGAGAAACATTCAACTTAGTTGTCGCAGTAGTTTCAATAACTGTTGAAATAACTTGTCCAGCGATATTCAATAATTCAATTTTAGTAACTTCTAAGTTATTTGTAAAAACTGTTACAGTTTCGTTTGCTGGATTCGGATAGATAGTAATTGCATTAGAAAGATCCATTTCACCTATACCTGTAACATCTTGAATACAGAAATTCTTTGTATTTGTAAATGCAAAGTTCGCATCTGCTTCTAAAAGTTCAGCAACAATCGCACCATTGTAGGTGATGTTATAACTTCCGTTACCGCCATTAGCTGCAGAACAATTTGTCAATCCATCCCCATAAGAATCCATTAATTTAAATGAATAACAACCGTATGAAAGACAAAAATCACGTGTTATTATTCCTTGTGTATCATCTGAATAACCAGATTCAGAATATAAAACCGTATTTGAAGCATCCCTCAATTCCCATGAAGTTTCAGATGCATAACAATCCAAATCTAAACTTAAGGTAACCGTTTGACCGTTTACAACAATAGTTAAAGCTGAAGTAATCATGTTATTCCCAGCATTCTCATCAGTAGCTCCATTTGGATTAGTA
>JBIIKG010000116.1:0-8992 GCA_044233275.1 Crocinitomicaceae bacterium
AGTGACCCAATAGGCAGTGTAACTGCTCAGCCAGATTGCTTTAATGCGAATGGATCAATAAGCATTTCTGCACCATTAGGTGCAAATTTAGAATACAGTGTGGATGGAATAAACTATCAAAGTTCTCCAATCTTCAGCAATTTACCACCAGGAACTTATTCTTTATCCGTTCATGACATTATTGGCGACTGTTTTTCAGAAGGAGTTGTTAATTTGACAATAAATCCAGCACCGGCCATACCCGTTATTATTATCACGCCAAGTTTTACTTCCATTTCTGAAGGAGAATCTATACAATTAAACGCTTCTGGTGCTTTAACCTATAGTTGGACACCATCAACTGATTTAAGTTGTAACAATTGCTCCAATCCATTGGCAACACCACTTGCAACAACTACTTACACTGTCTCAGGGACGAACTCCGATGGTTGCACAAGTGAAGCATCAATTACAATTTTTGTAATCACTCCTTGCACACAAATTTTTGTTCCAACCATGTTTTCTCCAAATGGAATCGGCCCAGAAGTGAATAATTCGATTTGTGTCAAAGGTGATTGTATTAGTAGCTTTAGCTATGCTGTATATAACCGTTGGGGAGAAAAAGTGTTTGAAACTTCAGCACAATCAATCTGTTGGAACGGCACTTACAAAGGAAAAGAACTCAATCCAGGCGTTTTCACCTACACCTTAAAAGCGACATTGACAAATGGAGAAATCCATGAAGAATCAGGAAATGTGACGCTCTTAAAATAACTCAAAAAAATTTTAAGCAAATCGTTCTTGCATCTTTGTATTTGAATTACTTTCGTTGAAATATTTTTATATGTCATCTAATACAAGTAAAGCATCTCTTGCAGGTGTTCTCATCACAATCGGTATCGTTTTCGGTGATATCGGTACATCACCACTGTATGTATTTCAAGCAATTACAAGTAATGGAACTGAGTTTTCACATGATTTAATTTATGGTGGATTATCTGCTGTAATTTGGACACTGATACTTTTAGCAACAATTAAGTATATCTATTTTGCCTTAAATGCGGATAATAAAGGTGAAGGAGGAATATTTGCACTATATGCGTTACTTAAAGAAAAGCGAGTTAAATGGATCATTATACCAGCCCTTATAGGTTGTGCTACTTTAATTGCTGATGGTTTTATTACGCCTGCAATATCTATATCATCTGCAGTTGAAGGTATTAACAATATTTACCCTGATTTACCTGTTTTACCAATCGTAATTGGAATAATCATAGCATTATTTACCGTTCAACAATTCGGAACGTCAGCAATTGGAAAAGCTTTTGGCCCAATCATGACTATTTGGTTTCTGTTTCTTGGATATCTAGGAATAGTTAATATTTCTGGAAATGTGGAAGTACTAAAAGCCTTTAATCCTTATTATGCCTATAACTTAATTGTGAATGTAGATGGTGGATTCTGGGTGCTTGGAGCTGTATTCTTATGTACAACAGGTGCTGAGGCTTTATATTCTGATTTAGGACACTGCGGAAAACTTAATATCCGCATTAGTTGGGCAATGATGAGTACTTTATTGGTGCTTAACTACCTTGGTCAAGCAGCACTATGCTTGAAAGATGGTTTTGCTTTAGAACCAAAAGAAACTATTTTTTATGCAATGGTGCCGGATGGTGTCTTACCTTTTGCAATTAGTATTGCAACAGCAGCCGCAATTATTGCTTCACAAGCTTTGATAACTGGAGTTTTTACTTTAATGAATGAAGCGATTAAATTAAACTTATGGACTAATTTAAAAGTGAAATATCCTACGGACCACCAAGGTCAAATCTACATACCATTTATTAACTGGTTTTTAATGGCTGGTTGTTTACTTGTTATAGCAGTATTTAAGAAATCAACGGCGATGGAAGCCACATATGGTCTAGCTATTACAGTTGATATGGTAATGACCTCTATTTTATTGTGCTATTTACTCATGTTAAAATATCCGAAAACGAAAGTTCTTTATCTTGGAATTTTTGGTGTTTTCCTAGCCATAGAAGGTGTCTTCTTACTTTCTAATTTAGGTAAAATCATTCATGGAGGATGGTTTACTTTGATATTGGCCATACTTTTCTTTTCACTCTTATTCTTGTATTATAAAGCCCGTTTATTGCGCAAAAGTATTACAGAATATGTTTCTATGAAGAAGGTTATTCCGCTTTTGAATGCTGTAAATTCTGATCCTAAAATACCTTATGAAGCTTCAAACATTGTTTACCCTACTAGAAGTAATAGTCCAAACAAATTAGATTCAACGGTTTATTTTTCGCTCTTCAAAAAAAGACCCCGAAAAGCAGGTGTAGTATGGTTTCTTCACTTAGACATTTTAAATGAACCCTGGGGAGTTCACTATACAGTCAACGAAATTATTGACAAGTCATGTTATTATGTGAATCTTCAACTCGGATTTAAAGAGGAGCATCGTACGGAATACATGATGCGTAAGATTCAATGTAAAATGGTAGAAAAAGGTGAGTTAACAGGAGAAAGCGTCTTTGATTGTGTGAAAGGTCAATTCGACGAAGCAGATTTTAAGTTTATCGTATTAAACTCACGAATAGCGATGGACAACATGTTGACTCCTTTTCAAATGTTAACAGTTAAAGCGTATAGATTTGTAAAATCAACCGGTTTGAAACCTGCGGAAGACTTTGGCCTTGACAAAACAAATGTCGTTGTAGAATTTATTCCTATAAGTGTTGCTCAACAATACGACCAAGAATTGGTAGAAGATTGGGAAGACTATTCTGAAAAAAGCAATAAAGTGAAGCTTACACGAAGTGAAGATGCTCGTTCACCAAAAATATAAATGAAAAGGCAATCGAAAGATTGCCTTTTTTGTTTTACTCAATACTCCAATGAAAAGTTTTTATAGCATTCCAATCATAATCAATATTTTAACTATTTTATTTAAGGAGCTTAGTTTATGTTTGCTGAAACTAAACTCTTTATTTATGAAAAAATTTCTACTTTCTATTTTTGCTTCTGCAGCCATTTTTACAGCGAGCAATGCGCAATTAAACAACTTGAATGTTGGTGACGTTGCTCCTAACTTCACTGTAACTGATATCCATGGTAATTCTCATACACTGAGTGCATACGCTGGTAAATGGGTTATTATTGATTTGTATGCCTACTGGTGTGGACCATGTGCAGCTGTAGCTCCAACAATCAATTCGTTCTACAAAAAATATGGTTGTAATGGTTATGATGTGATTGTTCTTTCTATAGAATATGAAGGAACTCAACAGCAAACAGAAGATTTCGAAACAGCCAATGGTGGTGATTTAAATTATCCAACTCCATCTGCGAGTGGCTTAGCTGGTGGTGGCGCTGCAGTTCATACTGCTTACGGTCCTGCTGCTTACCCAACAATTATATTAATCGGTCCTGATGGATTGGTTAAAAATGAAGATATCTGGCCAATTAGCGGTGTTTCAACTTTGGAAGCTGCTATTACTTCTGCTGGTGGATCTGCCGCATTAGTAGTAAATACATGTGATGCTTTAGCTATTGAAGAAATGGCTTTTGCTGATTTGAATGTTTACCCTAATCCATCTAATGGCGAGGTAACAATTCAACTTGCATCTCCTAATGCTGACGTCATTTCAATTGAAGTATATGATCTAATCGGAGCGAAAGTTTGGGGACAAACAGACGTGAATGTAGTGGGTGGACAAAACTCAATTTCATTGTCGATTCCTTCAATTACAAGTGGACATTACATTTTGAAAGCAGCTAACACAAATGGGAATGTAATTTCTCAAGCTATTCAGATTAAATAATCAACTTATTAGGAACAAAAAAATCCGCCTCGAAAGAAGCGGATTTTTTTGTTTTATTATTTTTGTAAAATGATTTGATATCTTGCCGCGCTAACGCTTGCACTTTATCAATAGCTAACGCTATTTCTTATCATTAACTTCTTCGAAGTCAACATCTGTAACTTCGTCACTTGGATTACCAGCGTTGTTATCTGCTGCTCCACCTTGACTTCCGTCATTTGCTGCATTGTACATGTCTTGAGATGCTGCTTGGAATACATTATTCAATTTTTCAATTGCTGCTTCCAAGTTGGCTGTGTTTTTAGAATCAAATTCTTTTTTCAACTCAGCTAATGCTTCTTCAATCGGTGCTTTTTTGTCAGCTGGAATTTTATCACCGTATTCTTTCAATTGACGCTCAGTTTGGAAAATTGTTGAATCAGCTTTATTGATCAATTCAACTTCTTCTCTTTTCTTGTTGTCAGCATCTGCATTCGCTTCAGCTTCGGCTTTCATGCGCTTGATTTCTTCGTCAGACAAACCTGAAGACGCTTCAATCTTGATTGATTGTTGTTTTCCAGTTCCTTTATCTTTCGCAGAAATTTGCATGATACCATTTGCATCAATATCAAAAGTTACTTCGATTTGAGGTACTCCTCTTTGCGCAGGTGGAATATCTGTCAATTGGAAACGACCCAATGTTTTGTTGTCATTCGCCATTGGACGTTCACCTTGCAATACGTGAATATCTACCGATGGTTGGTTATCAGAAGCCGTTGAGAAAGTCTCTGATTTCTTTGTTGGAATCGTTGTATTGGCATCAATCAATTTCGTCAATACACCACCCATTGTTTCAATACCCAATGAAAGAGGAATAACGTCTAATAACAATACATCTTTAACTTCTCCTGTTAATACACCACCTTGAATAGCGGCACCTACAGCAACAACCTCATCTGGATTTACACCTTTAGAAGGCGCTTTTCCGAAGAAACGCTCTACTGCTTCTTGAATGATTGGAATACGAGTTGATCCACCTACTAAGATAACATCGTCGATATCACTCGTTGATAAACCAGAGTTCTTCAAAGCTGAACGACAAGGAGCGATTGTTCTTTCAACAATTGAAGAAATCAATTGCTCAAATTTCGCACGTTGTAATGTTCTAACTAAGTGTTTTGGAATACCATTTACCGGCATGATATACGGTAAGTTGATTTCAGTTGTGTTTGTTGAAGATAATTCAATTTTTGCTTTTTCAGCAGCTTCTTTCAAACGTTGCAAAGCCATTGGATCTTCGCGTAAATCTAAACCTTCTTCAGACTTAAATTCTTCTGCTAACCAATTGATGATTGCATCATCAACATCATCACCACCTAAGTGAGTGTCACCGTCTGTTGCTAATACTTCAAAAACACCATCTCCAAGTTCTAATACTGAAACATCATGTGTTCCACCACCGAAATCGAAAACAACGATTTTCATATCTTTACCTTTCTTATCTAAACCATAAGCAAGGGCAGCTGCAGTTGGTTCATTGATAATACGCTTGATAGTTAAACCAGCAATTTCACCTGCTTCTTTAGTCGCTTGACGCTGAGAGTCATTAAAGTATGCAGGAACAGTTACAACTGCTTCAGTAACTTCATGACCTAAGTAATCTTCAGCTGTTTTCTTCATTTTTTGAAGAATCATTGCTGAAATTTCTTGAGGAGAGTATAAACGCTCATCTATTTTTACACGTGGAGTGTTGTTGTCTCCTTTCACTACAGTGTAAGGTACGCGCTTAATCTCTTTTTTCGTTTCGTCAAAATTCGATCCCATGAATCGTTTGATCGAATAAATTGTTTTTGTTGGATTTGTAATGGCTTGACGCTTTGCTGGATCCCCAACTTTACGCTCTCCACCTTCAACAAATGCCACAACAGAAGGAGTTGTTCTTTTACCCTCTGAGTTGGAAATTACTACCGGCTCATTCCCTTCCATCACTGAAACACATGAGTTGGTAGTTCCTAAGTCAATCCCAATTATTTTTCCCATATCACTTAAAATTATATTTTCAGATTCTAATCCGCAGCCTCAAGTCAATCTTTATGCCACCAGAAAAAGGCATACGAAATATGTCATTTTTGTCAATTCGCCTTACCAGGAATGCCTTAACTTATGTCGAAATGGCAGAAACACTGACAATTTCATGACTCTTTTTTGAATTGCTTGACACATTAATAGCAATCCTTATATTTGAAAAAAATAACTAATATGAAAAACACACTATTCCTATTACTCGTGCTCTTTCTTGGAGCATGTAACATGACTCCTTCGATGACAGCATTGGAGTACAACAATAAAATTGTGGATGAACAAAACAAGATCATCACAAAAATCCTTGCATTTTACGACGCTACTGCAGCTGGATCAGAGACTTCTGAGAAATTGCGTTTAGAAGCTTCAGAGCAATGTAAAACTTCATTGAAAGTAATTAAATCGTTACCTGATTTTGATGGTGAAACACGGTTGAGAGATGCTGCAGTTGAATTGTTGCTTTTCTATCAAACAATGGCTGACAAAAGCTTTGTTGAAATGATGGCAATCATCGAAAAAGGTGAGGAAATAACCGATGAAGATTTGGCGCAACTTGAAAAAATTGAAGCAGATATCACCAATAAAGAAATTCTTTTAGATGATGAATTAGCAAAAGCTCAGGAAGCTTTCTCTAAAAAACATAATGTTACTTTAGTTGAAAATGAAATTCAACAAAAAATTGACGATTTAGATACTGAGTAATTCTATTGTATCTCTTAATTTTAGCCACGAATGCACGAATAAATATCTCGAAGTGTGTTCGTGGCTTTTTTTGTCTGATGCAAATCATCAAAGGATTAAAGATTAATCAAATGTGAATTCACCACTTGGAAGGAAATGCACCTTCAATTCTGGGAGGTCTTGCTTTGTCAATAATTTAATCTGCTCATAAGCCCCATTCGCGCTGTCAATTGTTGGTCCACCCTCACCCACTTGTTTCGTAGAAATCACTTTCCCCTTTACAAATGTCCCATCTCTTTTCAAGGTTAGCTGAAAAGCCGGAGCCATTCCACTTATTCCTTTTAGATTGAATCTTCCGTAGGTACAAAAATTTCCCATTGAATAAGTGATAAATTTTCCTTTGTAAGCATCTATTGCTCGTGTTACATGAGGTCCATGTCCCAAAACTACATCTGCACCTGCATCGATAGCTTTTCTGGCAAATTCATACACATTACCTCGATTTTCCTCATAGAAAATTTCAGTTTTGCGGGTAACATGTGTTCTACTAGAGCCTTCTGCTCCACCATGAAAGGATACAATCACAATGTCACATGTTTTATTCAATTCTGCGACAACAGATTGCAACGTTTTGTAATCAGTAATCTGCAAACACGCTGTATTGGGAGCGAAAGCAGTCATCCCAATTTTCACACCTTTCACTGTCATCGTATCCCAAGGACAGCTTTCCAAGCCAGCATATCGGAATCCAGCCTCACGCAAAACACGTTGGGTGTTTACTCTTCCTTCTTCACCAAAATCTCCCATGTGATTATTGGCTAGTGATAGAAAATCGAAACCAGCATCTTTTAACTGGGGTATAAAATACTCTGGTTGTCTAAAAGCATAACACTTTGTTGAATCAGAGCATTTTTTCACTTTTCCACCTGCATTCAGAACAGTTCCTTCTAAATTGCCGAAAGTAATATCTGCCTTGCGTAATATTGAGTACATGGGCTCGAGTAATAACAAATCTTTAGGGGGAAGGTAATTTTCACTGGGGAAATTCGTACCCATCATTATATCTCCAACTGCAATAAGTGTGATAAGCGAATCATCAACCACTAAATCATTGCTAATAATCTCTTTTTTGTGTGTTTTGTTTACTTCCGCTACCGAACCAAAGGGAACGAAAAAGAAAACGCTGAGTCCAATGCCCAGAACAATAGTTATCAATGTTATTTTCATACTTCTTTTCACAATTAATCGAATGCCTTAAAGGAATTCTGACTCATTTCGAGTAATTTTTCATATTGCGCTGGACTCAAATCTGAGTGGTAATAATGAATTGGATTGACTTTTTGTCCGCCTTTTTCAACTTCATAATGTAAATGCGGTCCAGTTGATTTGCCCGTATTACCAACCAATCCAATGAGTTCACCGCGTTTAATTTTTTGTCCCTGAGAAACTTTAAATGCACTTAAGTGAGCATAACGGGTTTTATATCCAAATCCATGGTTGATCACAATGCACTGACCATATCCCCAACCGCTTTTTTCAAGTGACTCTACAACTCCATCACCGGTTGCATAGACTTCTGTTCCAATATTTGCAGTAAAATCCATTCCAGTGTGCATTCTTCTCGTTTTATAAATTGGATCAATCCGATAACCAAAACCTGAAGCCATGTGTTTCAAATCATTGTTTCTAACAGGCTGTATGGCTGGAATGCTCGCTAACATTTTTTCCTTATTCTTTGCAAGATCGAGAAGTTCTTTAAAGGATAAACGTTGACTGTTTAAGCGTCGTTCTAACAAATCCATTGTTTCAGACGTACTTTTAATCAATTCTGAATTTGAAAAACCCTTCAAATAAGCGTACTTTTCACTTCCTCCCACTCCCATTAAACGAAGTTCTTCGGGAAATTTATCTGCATATAAAGCAACGCGATATAAATCTTCATCGCGCTTTTCAATGTCATCTAATACACTATTTGCAAGATCCAAATCTGCTTTTAAGCGTTCAAACTCACTTTTATACAATTCAATTTCGTTCTTAAGAATTGCTTCTTTGGGTGAATCAATCTGTTTCGTGAAGAAAAAGGCAAATATCAATCCCATGACTATACTGGGGGATAGGTACAAAACAAATTTCAGTATGCGCGCACCCCAACTCAAATTCACCTCATTATAAGATAACGTTTGGGGATTATATTTATACTTCTTTGTTGCCATTGAAGGCAAAAATAGGGAAAAAAATTTGGACCAATTTGTTAAAAATTATTCAGGCCACTCAATAGAAATCATTTAACAAATAAATCTGAAATTAAATATCTATATACGAATTTACTACAGTTGCAAGTGTCTCTTCATTCCAAGGTTTCTCTATAAATTCAGAGAGTAATTTGTCTTTTTTGAGTTGATTTATAGCAATCGCATTTGCTTGTCCTGAAAGCATTACGC
>JBIIKG010000117.1:0-8951 GCA_044233275.1 Crocinitomicaceae bacterium
GTTTCTGTCACTGAACAACCATTTGCAGTAGTGACTTCAACAGAATAAATACCTGGACAAACATTCGATATACTTGAGGTAATTGATCCATTCGACCATAAATAAGTATAGGGTGCTTGACCATTAACTGGATTTGCAACTGCTGATCCATCACATGCATTCTCACATGTTTCTCCGATTGAACTCAAAGTAACCTCAAAAGGATTTGGAGCACATTGAGGATTCATTGCTCCTATCCATGCGATATTTGCAGCATTATTAGGATATCCTGGAGTTTCATTCACGAAAATATCACCACTTGCCCAATTTGCTTGTGATGTCCAAACATTTGAAACTGTATTTACAAAAGAAAATACTTTACCCGCTGCTGAACCACTAAAATAAATACCTGTACCATTCGTGTTGTTTCCCCAACTAACAGAATGATTCGGAATCCCCGTAATTATATTGGGTAATTGAAAAGAATCATCCGTATTACTCATTGCTAAGGGATTCCAACTTCCCCCTGCAACCCAAGATGCATCAGGCGGATAAGACGAATTTGTTGTAGAGGGACTAACTGTTGTTTTTTCTAATAAGGTTGATGAAGACGGAATAATTAAAGTGCAATTTCCGTCAGTTAACGAAAGATCATCTGAAGGAACACCAGGATTCGTACTGCCATCATTGTATATTAAAATGAGTGTACCTTGTGGAACACATTGCCAAAAGGAAATATTTGCAAAACGAACTGCTCCACCAGCAATTCCGGTTCCTGAACCAGTTGCAAAATAACCATTGTTGTCATCAATAATGACTTTTCTTAAGTCCAAACAGGGAACAGGAGTAATACAAGTAGCATTACCAGCAACGACAAATTCGACGTACTCACTAGTTCCAGGACCTTGAGACACTTCGTTGATCATTAATTGTTGGGTGAAAACAGGGGAAGAAATAAGAAGTGCTAAAAAAGCCGCTATATATCTAAACATTTGGATCATTCAAACATTCGCTTTACAATTGGTTTCGATTCAAAACAATTTGTTCAATCTCAAGGATGTCAATCGTAAAATTCGGTACAAAGGTACGCTAAGAAATCAACGCTTTTAATAAATTACGTTAAGGTTTTGTAAATTATTTCTACCATTTGATGTGCACAGCATCAACAGGCCCATTATAAAAGACACTCGCCTTTTCATTAAAAACATGCGTGTTTTCACTCGTTAAAAATTGTAAGGAGCCATTTTTTGAACATTCTCTTTCCATTTCAGGATGTCTCACCAAATAATCGATTAAACTTTCAGCTACGATTTTACCTTGTGAAATAACAGAAATATGATTTGGAAGAATAGACTCTAAGTAGGATTTTACTAATGGATAATGTGTGCATCCCAGCAAAATTGTATCAATCGCAGGATCCTTTTCTAACAAACTTTTCACATCTTCTTGAATAAAAAGTCTCCCTGCTTCTGAGTCATGGCGATTATTCTCAATAATTGGAACCCACATTGGGCAGCTTTGTTGATGAATAGTAACTTCCGGAGAGAATTTCTCTAGTTCCAACACATATGAATTGGATTTAACCGTTCCTTCTGTAGCTAAAATCCCAACATGTTTACTTTTTGTCAGTGATCCCAAAACTTCTGCACTTGGGCGAATAACTCCTAGCACTCTTTTGTTAAGGGCTATCTGTGGTAAATCATTTTGTTGAATGGTTCGTAAGGCTTTTGCTGAAGCTGTATTGCAAGCGAGTATAACTAAAGAACAACCTCTATCAAAAAGTTCTTGCACAGCTTCTAAAGTGTAGTCATATACAACATCAAATGACCTTGTTCCATATGGCGCACGTGCATTGTCACCCAAATACAAATAATCGTATTGAGGCAAACTCGCGCGAATATCTGCAAGAACAGTTAAGCCGCCATATCCAGAATCAAAAACACCTATTGGTCCCATAGAATCAAAACTACAAAAAAAAGGCGACTACATTCGTAATCGCCTTTTTCGTATTCAACAAATGAATTATTTCTTCATTGCTTCAGCATCCATTCTTAACAATTCAGTTAGAACTTCTGCTGTAATATCTGTACCACCTTTAAAATAAAGGGTTACTGATTCATCAATTACATAATTTAATTTTCTGCGTTCAGAAACGATTTCTACCGCTTTTTGAACTCTATCAAGGATTGGCTTGTTTAGTTCATTGCTGTAGATTTGCATTTCTTGTTGAAGAGATTGTTGTCTTTCTTGAAAAGCTTGTTCTTTTTTCATGATTTTTTCCTGCTCAATTTTTTGAATAACAGGAGACATACTCGCTTGTGTTTGATCGTATTTAGCATAAACAGCTTCTAGATCTTTTTGCATTTCACCCAATTCCTGCATTCCACTTGCTTCAAAATCTTTTAATTGAGTGATCGCTGCTTTACGTGATGGAAGGGTATCCAACAACTTTTGTGAATTTACGTGACCAACTTTTGATTGCGCATTTAACGCTCCAGCACTTAAAACGACCAACAAGGCCAACATTAATTTTCTCATTTTTATCCTTTTTTTTATTTTACTATTTACCAGTGATTCCCATTTCTTTCAAAACTTCATCGCTGATGTCAAACTTGCTATCGGCATAGACCAAATTACTTTGATTGGCTTTATCGAATACAAAACTGTAATTTCTTTTTGAAGATACTTTCTGCATAGCATCAAATACTTTATCTTGAATCGGCTTGATTAGTTCCTGTCTTTTTTGGAAATAATCTCCGCTTACACCAAAACGCAATTTTTGCATTTGCATCGCCTCGCTTTCAAGGCGCTCAATTTCTTCTTTTCTTTTCAGTTTTTCCTCTTCTGGGAGAAGTACTTCTTCACGTGCAAAATTGTCTTTTTTTACTTTAAGGACTTCGTAGCGTTCTTCTATTTCCTTAGTCCAACGTTCTGCAAGTTTATCAAGCTTCTCTTTAGCCTCTGCGTACTCTGGCACGTTTGCCATAATATAATCAGAATCTATATAACCGTACTTCTGGCCGAAGGCAAACGACGTGCCAAACATCACAAGTAATACAAATAATATCTTTTTCATTCAACTCATTTTTGTTTTCACATCTTATCTGCAACAGCGCTTCTTTTAACATTAAAATAAAGCGATGTTACATTTAATTCTTCTGTGAAACGACCAAATTAAACAATTTATTGCGTTTGAAGTGCATTAAAGCTCTCCTAAATTCATTCCAATTGTAAACGTCAATTTACCGTAATATCCTTTTTCACTAATACTTTGATCAGATGCTCCTCCAAATCCTCGCGACCAAGGGTCTAATTTGTCTAAGCCAAGACCGTAATCTAGACCTAACATACCAAACATTGGCAAGAACACACGAATGCCTAATCCTGCCGTTCTCTTCACATTAAAAGGATTGAATTGCTTAAAGCTTGGGAATGTATTTCCTGCTTCGGCAAAGGCCAATGCATAGAAAGTGGCTGAAGGATTCAATGAAATAGGATAACGCAATTCCAAGGTAAACTTAGCAATTAATGGATCCCCTGATTCAGATGAAATTGAGTTATCCTCATACCCTCTCAAAGCAATAATTTCACGACCCCCCAATTGGTTGACACCTGTTAAACCACTTCCTCCTAATGAATATCGCTCAAATGGAGTGACACCTTTGGTAGCTGAGTACGCACCTAAAAAAGCGAAACCTACTCTTGGCATTAATACCAACTTTTTATCAGCAGTCAAAGGTAAAAACCATTCTCCTGTTAACTTAATCTTATAATATTCCAAATATTTGTAACGCTGTTGAGCTGTATAACTGCTATAATCATCTACATTATCAAACAATGAATAAGGAACGGTTGACTTTGCTGTAAATGTAATGGTTGAACCAGTTTGTGGATAGATTGGCGCACTTACAGAACTTCTAGAAAGGACATACTTCAATGAAATGTCATTTGCGTATCCATTACTAAATATACCAAATCGTGCGTCATCAACTACATCATAATACTGATAACCCAATTCATAATAAGCTGTAAAATAATCATCTGGCCATTTCTTACGACGACCCATTCCGATACCTGTACCAGTAATAGCAATTCCTGAATATAAATCATTTGATGGTAAATAACCATTTCCAAGTGCCGTATGACTTACCCAATAGGTTAATGAATTTGGTTTTTTACCTCCTAACCATGGTTCAGTAAAGGAAAAATTGTATCCTTGATAAAAACGACCATTAGTTTGTGCGCGAATAGATAATCGTTGACCATCTCCTCCCGGAAGTGGTGTCCATGCACCTTTCTTGAACATATTTCTAGTAGAGAAATTATTGAATGTCAAACCTAATGTACCGATAATACGACCATTTCCAGTTGGACCAGCGCCACCGTAACCGCCTGAAAGTTCAATTTGATCAGAAGATTTCTCTTCTACAACATATTCTATATCTACAGTTCCATCAGCTGGATTTGGCATTGGATTAACTTGGAATGCTTGTTCATTGAAATAACCTAATTGAGCTAATTCACGCTGTGTACGAATAATATCATTTCGATTAAACAAATCGCCTGGTTTAGTTCTAATTTCACGACGAATTACATAATCATTCGTTTTTGTATTACCCGTAATAAAAATTCGTTTTACACGTGCTTCCTTTCCTTCAATAATTCTCATTTGATAGTTGATTTGATTATCAACTACATTCGTTTCAACAGGAATAACTTGAAAGAACAAATACCCCCTATCCATATACAATGAAGAAATATCACGCCCATCTTGACTCATAAACAAACGCTTTTCTAGCAACTCTTTGTTGTATAGATCTCCTTTCTTTACGCCCAAAACAGTATCTAGATATGATGATCTAAACTTTGTGTTTCCAATCCAATCAATATCACCAAAATAATATTTACCGCCTTCTTCTACATTTATTTTGATGATCAAGTTTTTGGAATCTTTTTGATAAACTGTATCGAAAGTTATAGTTGCATCTCTGAGTCCTGCAGCGTTAAATTTATTCATCATCGCTAGTTTATCTTTGTTGTATGATGATTCTGTAAACTTAGAACGTTTGAATATTCTCCATGGCGCTTTTTGCTTCGTATCTTTCATCGCCATTTTCAGTTTCCAATCTTTCACAGATTCATTGCCATTGATTTCAATTTTCTTGATTCCAACATGATCTCCACGCTGAATATTGATGACAAATAATTCAGAATCATTGATCAATGAATCAACTTGGCGATTAATGTTTACATTAATGTTGTAAAAACCCTTTTCTCTGTAATATCCTTTGATTTTACTTTCCGTTTGAAAAACTAAGTTCTCAGTAATCGTTTTTCCAGAAAACAAAGTAATCTCCTCACGAATCTTGTCTGCATCACGTTTTGTTGCGCCAACAAATCTAAATCGAGATAACTTTGGTCGTGGAGTAACTTTAATTGTTAGGTAAATAACACCTGCAACTTCTTTTTCAGCATAAATTTCCACATCAGAAAATAAGCCTTCGGCCCATAAATTTTTGATCGCTTTCGAAATTTGTTCACCTGGAATGGCAATGGTTTGACCTTGGCGCAAACCTGCAATTAACTTAATTGCTTGATGATCGTAATTATCAGCCCCCTCTACACGAATTGGTCCTATTTCATAATCAACTGGCGACTTATAATTGACATCAAAACCACCAACAATAATCGGCTCCGTAATTTGACCTGTAGCAACGATTGATAGTAGTAAACAAAATATTAGGATGATTCTTTTCAAGAGAAATAGTTTAAGTTAATTGTTCTGACACCTTTCCGAATCGTCGTTCGCGTGATTGGTAGTCTAGTACTGCTTTGTATAAATCTTCTGCCTTGAAATCAGGCCACAAGACTTCTGTAAAATGAAATTCCGTATATGCAATTTGCCAAAGAAGAAAGTTGCTTACACGACATTCACCACTTGTTCTAATCAATAACTCTGGATCGGGAATTGAAAAAGTCGTTAATTTTTGACTAATAGCTTCTTCAGTAACTTCATCTGAATTCATTCTGCCATTTTCAATTTCAAGCGCCAACTGTTTCATTGCATTGGTAATTTCCCAACGGGCACTGTAATTAAGTGCAAGAACTAAAGAAATACTTGTATTGCTTTTTGTCTTATTAATTGCATCTTGCAATTCGTTGCGACAAGCTTCTGGTAAGCCCATTGTGTCACCTATTGTCATCAAACGAACTCCGCTGTCCATCAACTCATCAATTTCTCCAGCAATAGAACGCACTAATAAATCCATTAAACCATCAACTTCTTCTTTCGGGCGGTTCCAATTCTCTGTTGAAAATGCATACATCGTCAAATATTCAACCTTCAATTCTTTTGCAGCCTTCAAGGTTTCTCGGACAGCTTCCACTCCAAAATTATGACCATACAAGCGCTCATGTCCTTGTTTTTTCGCCCAACGACCATTACCATCCATTATTATGGCAATATGCTTTGGTGACTTTTTTAGATCTATTTGTGAAATGTAACTCATATGTCTGATGAACAGAAAACGAAAATAAATAAAGAATTGTATACCGCCTAATGAATAGTTGTGAACCTTAACATACCTTAACAAAAAAGAGGGAAATGGCACGCCAAATCCCTCTTTTCTAAAGGTTTCAAATATTATTCAGCAAGAACAATGATTTTGTCGTTTAATAATTCAACAACTCCCCCATTAATAGTTACATGAATTACTTTCGTGTTTGCACTACTCTCTTCGATCAGACTGCTCATTTTCTCAGGTCGCTCATAGGTATTTGTTAAATCAACTTTAACCTTTCCTTTTTGCAACGCTGCAATAATGGGTGCGTGACCTGCAAGTACTTGAAATGAACCATCTAAGCCAGGAAATTGAACTGCATCAACTTCACCGCTAAATACTTTTATTTCAGGTGTTATAATTTCCAATTGCATAAACTATCTTTTAAGCTAGTTATTATACTTCAGCAAGCATTTTTTCGCCTGCTTCGATAACGTCATTGATATTACCTTTAAGGTTAAAAGCAGCTTCTGGATATTTATCCAATTCACCATCCATGATCATGTTAAATCCTTTGATTGTCTCTTGGATATCAACTAATACTCCTGGAATTCCTGTAAATTGCTCTGCTACGTGGAATGGTTGTGATAAGAAACGTTGTACACGTCTAGCTCTGTGAACGATCATTTTATCGTCTTCAGAAAGCTCATCCATACCAAGGATTGCAATAATATCTTGTAATTCTTTGTAACGCTGTAATGTAATTTTCACACGCTCAGCACAGTTGTAATGCTCATCACCTAAAATAGATGCTGTAAGGATTCTTGAAGTCGAATCCAATGGATCTACCGCTGGGTAAATACCTAATTCAGCAATCTTACGAGAAAGTACTGTTGTTGCATCTAAGTGAGCGAACGTGTTAGCCGGAGCTGGATCGGTAAGGTCATCCGCAGGAACGTAAACCGCCTGCACTGATGTAATTGATCCATTTTTTGTTGAAGTAATACGCTCTTGCATCGCACCCATTTCAGATGCTAATGTTGGTTGGTAACCTACCGCAGAAGGCATACGACCCAATAAAGCTGATACTTCAGAACCCGCTTGAGTAAATCGGAAAATGTTATCAACGAAGAATAAAATATCCTTTCCTTGACCATCACCTTCACCATCACGATAATATTCTGCCATTGTCAAACCAGACAAAGCAACACGAGCACGTGCACCTGGAGGCTCATTCATTTGTCCGAATACGAAAGTTGCCTTCGATTCTTTCAATTCATTCATATCAATTTTAGAAAGATCCCATCCACCTTCTTCCATAGAATGCATGAACTCATCACCATATTTAATAATTCCTGATTCCAACATCTCACGAAGAAGGTCATTCCCCTCACGTGTGCGCTCACCAACCCCTGCAAATACAGAAAGTCCACCGTGACCTTTAGCGATATTGTTAATCAATTCTTGAATCAATACTGTTTTACCTACTCCGGCTCCCCCAAATAAACCAATCTTACCACCTTTAGCATAAGGCTCGATAAGGTCAATTACTTTAATACCTGTAAATAATACTTCCGTTGCTGTAGACAACTGATCAAACGATGGAGCCTCGCGGTGGATTGACATCCCTCCTGCATTACTCACTTCTTCTAATCCATCAATAGCTTCTCCAACAACGTTGAACAAACGACCTTTGATTTTATCTCCAGTTGGCATTGTGATTGGGCTTCCAGTTGAAACTGCTGCCATTCCGCGTTGGAAACCATCTGTTGAATCCATAGAGACAGTTCGAACTGAATTTTCTCCAACATGTGATTGTACTTCTAACACTACACGTGTTCCATCTGACTTTCTTACTTCCAATGCATCAAAAATGTTTGGAAGAGCTACTCCTTTCTCGAAGCTTACGTCTACTACAGGACCGATAACCTGTGAAATTGTTCCTTTGATATCCGACATTTTGGTGTCCTTTTTAAGCATTAATTACTTTAATAACAGGCGATGCCATTCTTAATTTGGGCGCAAAGATATACCATTTAATTTAAAGATTCACCACAAGAATGCGTTTATTTTTGAAAACTTTTTTACATTCAAAAGAAAAGTACCAACCAACAATAATAAACCCATTTCGAAGAAGATTAAATCGAATGACAATTAATTCTAATCTCCTTCTTCTATGTGTTTCTTCATCATCATTTTAACTGGTAAGTAAGAGAAAAGCAGGCTCAATCCGCAAACTAAAGCAAGAATAAGAAGACCATCTTTGTAACTCATTGCAATTGGAAAAGCCTCACCACCTGAATTCGGCATTGAAAGTATTCCAGAATAAACTTGAAAGAAACAGACAGCATAACCTAAAATCAATCCGAACAAAATTCCTTTGCCTGAGATTAATAAACCTTCATAGAAAAATATATTAAACAAGGTTTTATGATCCGCCCCCATACTGGTTAAGGTTTTCAAATTATCTTT
>JBIIKG010000014.1:0-28859 GCA_044233275.1 Crocinitomicaceae bacterium
TGATCTCTATGGAATTCTTGAAACCAATTAGTTAAAACTCATTATATTTAGCATTCTAAAAAAATCATACGATGAAAAAAATTATCATTTCTCTATCCTTTGTTAGTTTAAGCATATTCAGTATTGCACAATTCGGATATACTGCTCCCCCAAGCAATGCCGAAGGAAGTACGTATCAGTTTACAAAAATTGCAAAGCTTGATGCCACGCCAGTTGAAAGTCAAGGAATCACGGGAACATGTTGGAGTTTTTCAGCCTTATCATTTTTTGAATCAGAATTAATTCGTCAAGGAAACCCTACTCCCGATTTGTTATCCGAAATGTTCATTGTGCGCAAGGCTTACGAAAGTAAAGCAGAGAAATATGTGCGCATGGATGGTAAAATCAATTTCTCAGAAGGTGGAGCATTTCATGATATCCCTTTTGTGATCCGTAATTATGGAATCGTTCCAAAAGAAGTTTATGCTGGATTGAACTATGGCTCTGAAACGCATGATCACAGTGAATTGTTTAGTGTTTTGAATGGTGCCATGTCCGGATTGTTGACACACATGCAGGGAAGCAGAAATGGTTTAACACCATCTTGGTCAACAGCAATGAATGGAATTTTGGATGCTTACCTAGGGAACGATTTGAAAGAGTTTGAATTCAAAGGAAAAAAATACACGCCTAAATCTTATGCTAAGGCAATCGGTTTAGATATGGACCAATACATTTCATTGACTTCATTTACGAATCACGAAATGAACGCACGTTGTCAATTAGCGATTCCAGACAACTGGGCTTGGGGCGATAGTTACAACGTTAATTTAGAAGATTTATTTAGTGCAACCGAATACGCTTTGAAAAATGGATTTACGGTTGCTTGGGGTGCGGATGTGTCTGAAAAAGGATTCTCTTTCAAAAATGGTTTGGCGATTGTTCCAGAAGATCCAACGACAATTGAAGTAAAAGGAAAAGACAATAAAAACTTCTCAGATGCTGGAGCGGATAAAAATTCAAATGCCTTCTTAACACCGGGTAAAGAAGTTGCTGTAACACCTGAAATGCGTCAAGTTGGGTACGACAACAAAACTACAACAGATGATCATGGAATGCACATTGTTGGTTTGTTCAAAGATCAAAACGGGACAAAGTATTTCTTGGTAAAAAATTCTTGGGGTACTAGCAATTATCCTGAAGGATATTTATACGTCTCTGAAGCTTATTTCAAGCTAAAAACCATCAATATTTACGTTCACAAAGAAGGAGTTTCACCTGCTATGAAAAAGAAACTTTCTTTATAATAGATTGAATTAAAGGTACTTATTTTTTGTTGCGACGTTTTTTTTATACATTTAGCCATTCTAATTATTGAGAATGGATAGATTAACTCCTGCAGAAGAGCTTGTAATGCTCAAATTGTGGACACTCCAGCAAGGGAGTGTTCAAGCAATTGTAGATTTGTACATTGCACCTAAACCAGCTTACAATACTACATCAACTATTGTTCGAATATTAGAGCGTAAAAAATTCATCAAACATAAATCTGTTGGGCGAGGGTACATCTATTCACCAAAAATTTCTAAAGAAAAATACCGAGAATATTTAATGAATCACCTTCTCAAAAATTACTTCGACGATGACAAGGTGGAGTTTAAGAAAATGATTTAATTACTACTTTTTGACTTCTGTTCATTATGGCGTATGCATCAAAAGATGCCAAAAAATGTTCACGCCTTGTGCCTGTCTCCTAATTCAATTTTACCTTGAGCCATAGTCAGAAAACCAAAAGAAACTTTTTCAAAAGGAGCTGAACTTTAACTTACTTATGCTCTGTTAAGAATCAAATTCGTGGCAAATTCTCTAGCTAATCGATCACTTTCAACATAATCTTCGTATTCAGGTTGCTGAATCGTTTCACAACCCAACATCGTTTTCTCGTTGATTTCGGCAATTTCCAAAAAGTCAATTTTATCTTCTAAAAATGCCGCTACAGCAATTTCATTGGCAGCGTTTAATAAACAAGCTGCAGTTCCCATCATTTCCATTGCTTGATAGGCCAAATCTAAATTTCTAAAAACAGAACGATCAGGCTTTTCAAAAGTCAGTTGAGGATAATCCATGAAATTGAACCGAGGAAAATTTGTTTTAAATCGTTGCGGAAAAGTCAAGGCGAATTGAATGGGCAATTTCATGTCAGGCAGCCCCATTTGAGCTTTCATACTGCCATCCTCAAATTGCACCAAGGAATGCACGATTGATTGTGGATGTACAATTACATCAATTTGATCTGGACGCAAATTAAATAACCACTTTGCCTCAATCACTTCCAATCCTTTGTTCATTAAACTCGCTGAATCGATAGTTATTTTAGCACCCATTGTCCAATTCGGATGTTTTAATGCTTGCTCCTTCTTAACTGATTTTAATTGTTCAAGTGTCCAACCTCTAAACGGTCCGCCAGAAGCCGTCAAATAAATCTTTTCAATTTTATTGTGAAATTCTCCAACTAGGCATTGAAAAATTGCTGAATGTTCAGAATCAACTGGATAAATATTTACCCCATTTTCTTTTGCTCGTTTTGTGACCAATTCTCCCGCCACAACCAATGTTTCTTTGTTCGCAAGTGCTATTGTTTTCTTTGCGTCAATTGCTCGTAAGGTAGGTTTCAATCCTGCATAGCCAACCAAAGCCGTGAGAACAGTATGTACTTCTGTTGATTCTACCACTTGACAGAGTGATTCTTCTCCGGTGTATACATGAATCCCTTCATCGAAAAGTGCATCCTTTACTTTTTGGTACAGAGAAGTTTCAGAAATAACAACTGTATTCGGCTTGTATTTCAAGGCTTGTTCAATCAACAAATCCGCATTTTTACCTGCTGTTATGACTTGTAAATCAAAATATTCTGGATAGGCTTCAATTACTTCAAGTGCCTGTGTTCCGATAGATCCAGTTGATCCAAGAATTGCAATACCCTTTTTTTCACTCATGATACAAAAATACGACTTTCTCGAAAGCCTTTGAATAATCAAACAGATTCTTTCAATAGAAACAAGAAGTTCAAAGTTTTGTTTTTTTAAGAAATTCGTCAACCAAAACGACTATTTTTTAAAAATAGAATCAATTTACCAGCGTTTAACGTTTATTAGTGAATCGAACGAACCATTGATTCAGATTTCTAAAGTATCTTTGTCGTTCATTTCCATTTAAATGAAAGTAACAGAACACTTAAAAACAGCAAAGGAGACACTATTCTCATTCGAAATTCTTCCCCCATTAAAAGGTAAGAGTATACATTCAATCTATGATGGTATTGATCCCTTAATGGAGTTCAAGCCAAAGTTTGTGAATGTTACGTATCACCGTGAAGAGTTCATTTACAAGGAACGCGACAATGGTTTGTTGGAAAAAATTGCCATTCGCAAGCGACCAGGAACAGTTGGTATTTGTGCTGCTATTATGAATAAATATCATGTTGATGCAGTACCTCATCTGATTTGTGGTGGTTTCAGCAAAGAAGAAACCGAAAATGCATTAATCGATTTGCAATTCTTAGGAATCGATAATGTGCTTGCATTACGGGGTGATTCAATTAAAACAGAAGCAACATTTAAACCACACAAAGAAGGTCACAAATATGCAGTTGATTTGATTCATCAAATTTCCGATATGAATTCTGGGAATTACATGATGGATGATGTTCAACTGGAACCTACAGATTTTTGCATTGGAACTGCAGGATATCCCGAGAAGCATTTTGAAGCAATGAATCTTACTACAGATATGCACTACTTAAAAGCAAAGGTAGATGCAGGCGCTGAATATGTTGTTACGCAAATGTTCTTCGACAATCAGAAGTATTTTGATTTTGTTGATTCTTGTCGTGCCATCGGAATTACAGTTCCTATTATTCCAGGTTTAAAGCCAATTAAAACGTTAGAACACATTACTTTTTTACCCAAGTTTTTTAAAATTGACTACCCAGAAGCATTATCAAAAGAATTGTTGAAATGTAAAGACAACAAAGAAGTTGAAGCGCTTGGAATTGAATGGGGGATTCAACAATCAAAAGAATTGAAAGAAAGAAATGCTCCTTGTATTCACTATTATACAATGTCGAATTCATCCATGGTGAAGGCGATTGCGAAAGAAATTTTTTAACCGTATCTTATGAAGCTATTCACATTATTTTTTGCCTTAGTTGTTTCGATTTCTTCTTGGGGACAACTCGATCAGCTTGATTTAAAAAATGCCTTGGTTGTTGGACAAATGGACAAATCAGAAGATCGTTTTTCAGTAGAAATAAACATAACTGAATTATTGACAAATGCGGGTGTAAAAGCGAGTCCTTCATTGAACGTATTGAAACTAGGCAGCAGTGCTGAATTGTTGACGACAGATTCGATCAAGGCACTAGTCGCTTCTAAAGGATTTGATACCTATTTACTTATTTCAATTCGTGGATATGACAAGAAATTTAAAGCAACGAATAGTAAAGATGACTTGGCAACTGCACTAGGTGCTGGTAATTTATTTCAACTATACCGTGATGAGGTTACTTCTGTAAGTTTTGAATTTATGTTCTTTCGCAACAATGTTATGGTTGCAAGTGACATCGTTCGTTGCTCCAATGTTTCTAATCGCGATACAGTTGTTAAGAAATTACGAAAAGCAGTTTCAAAACGCATTGTCAAGAATTGGAAATAACTCTACTATTTATTAGCTAGTAACTTCGCAACGTATTTTCCAATAATATCAAATTCCAGGTTTACACTGTCTCCAACATTCAATTGGTGAAAATTAGTGTGCTCGTATGTATATGGAATGATGCACACCGAAAAAGATTTTGGTAGCGAATCAACAACTGTCAAACTCGTTCCATTTATGGTGATTGAACCTTTTTCAACTGTTACTTGGTCAGTCGTGTATTCAAAGGTATATTTCCAACTTCCTGATTGATCTTCGATGTTTACACAAGTCGCAATAGAATCTGCGTGACCTTGCACAATATGTCCATCTAAACGTCCATTCATTTGCATACAGCGTTCAAGGTTCACTTTTGTGCCGATCGTCCAATCTTTCAAATTCGTTTTATCCAAAGTTTCTTGAATCGCTGTCACAACATATTGTTGTTGATCAATTTCTACTACCGTCAAACAACAACCATTGTGGGCAACGCTTTGGTCAATCTTTAACTCGCTTGTAAATGGCGCTTCTATGGTGAAATGAATGTTATTGGCTTCCTTACGGATAGATTTTACGATTCCCAATTGTTCGATGATTCCTGTGAACATATCTAATTTTTTACAAAGATAATGGAATGTTATTCAAATATATTATCGAAATAATCTTATCTATTTTCATTTTTTTGTTTTTATTTTTATTTTGATTAACATGCTCTTTTTGTGAGTTTTATCCAATTTCAACCGTTTACATCCAACTGTTATTCGACAGTAATCAATTAATGACCAGATAAAATTTTGAGATGCCCACAACTTTGCATCGTCGAATTCAGGAAATGACTTCTGAAGGGTAACAAAACAAATTTTTCAAACTTTTAATTATTACAAACATGAACACATTAAGAAACAAAGTGAGTTTGATCGGACGATTAGGTGGACAACCTGAAGTAACAACATTTGACACGGGACGTACCTTGGCACGTTTCACAGTTGCAACCAACGAAAACTACAAAGACAAGAACGGGCAATGGCATGAGAACACACAGTGGCATACTGTGAATGCCTGGGGTAAAATTGCTGAGCGAGTTCAAAAAAGTCTTCAAAAAGGACAAGAAGTGATTGTGGAGGGGAAACTCGTACACCAATCCTACGAGACCAAAGCAGGCGAAAAACGCTACGGTACAATTATCGAAGCAAGTGAGTTCCTTCTTTTGACACCCAAAGCTGACGCAGCAAAAAAATAATACCTAACCACTCACCTCTAGGGGTCGGATTCCCGGCCCCTTTAACAAATCAACAACATGAATCACGTAAATTTAATTGGTAAAGTATGTTCAACACCCAAAATAGTTGAACTTCCAAACGGAAAGAAAATAGCACAATTCACCATGTCTACAAAAGAAATGTACTTGGATGAAAACGGTAAAACACAGACTCGCAGCAATTGGCACAGACTAACAGCTTGGGGTAACTGGGTAAGAGTTTTAGAAGAACTAGGAACAGAAGGTATGAACTTGGCAGTTGAGGGCAAATTAGTGACTCGCTTCTACCAAAACCAAGGAAAGAAAAACTTCATTTCAGAAGTAGAAATCAATGACTTAGTCATTTTGTAAAAAACACATCAATCAATTTTTTAAAAATCACACACATTTAATTTCAATCACATGACAACAATTCGAAATCACGTAACACTTATTGGCAACATCGGATCTGCCGCAGAAATCACTCAATTCGACAATGGAAACAAAGTTGCTCGCTTTAACCTTGCTACAGACAAAAACTTCCGAGCGAATGATGGAAAAATTAAAAGTTCAACTGAATGGCACCGCATTTTTGCCTGGGGAAATCTAGCACAGTTTATTGAAACGTATGCAGAAAAAGGGAAAAAAGTAGCCATTCACGGCAGGTTAGTAAACAGAACCTATTTGAGTAAAGAGGGTAAAAAACGCAACGTTACGGAAGTAGAAGTACGTCATATTATCGGTTTATAAGTACAAATCGATATGCAGTTAAACGGTCGCTCATTGGGCGGCCGTTTTTTATTGCTAATAATTGCGGTAATCATTCCACAACTGACTTCTCAAGCCAATTGTTGGGAAGTACTTTAAATCACCTGTCATCGTATCATAACGCAATTGATTTTCAAAAAATGCTTGTAAATCTGAATGACGATGAACTTTAAATGCAACAGTTGCCATTATTCGCAAACCATTGTTTCCTTGACCTTGACCTGTAAAATGTCCGTATTCATATGGTCGATTGGTGTATGGTTGGTACAAATTTCCTCCATAACTCAATCCATTTTTATCCTCTCCTTTCAAAAAGTAACTTGCAAATGCTTTTACAATCCATCGTTTGTGTTGAAACTTCACCTCACCAAGAATTTCCATAAAATTTGAAGCATATGGATGAGCAAGTGTGTTTCCTTGATTTCCGTAGTTCTGGCCTTCGTTCAAATGTGCATATGTATAGGGACGAACAGCATTGTATTCCAAGCGATAAAACCAATTTGATTTGTTCGCAGTGAACCGACCTTTAATTCCAAGTTGTCCTCCGTATTTGTTGGCCCACCATCCCGTTTTAGCTTTGTATTCAGTCAATGAAAATTCATCTAAAATAAACTGACCATACAACGCATGTTGCTTGTATTTCGCACTAAAACTGACCCCCAATAAAACATTATCAGATGAGCCTAATGCATATTCTTGCGGTCGGTAAAAAATAACCGGATTTAAGTATTCTACATCGTAGCCTCTATTCAATAAGGTGTCCTTTGGTTGGAAAACGACGGTTTCAAAAATTCCAATATTCAACCATTTAGTAGCATTTAAACTAATGTGATGAGTTGCCCCATTCTTACGCTTCCATTCCGTCCCCACTTCTTCTCTAAAAAATTGATACAACACAGTGTACTCAACACGCCAAAATTGAGCGCGAATTTGTCCAAATGGATGTGGTTTACCGTAATCACTTAAAAACAAACTTCTATTTCCTTCACCTATAAAATTATGGTCAAGCCCTGCTTGAAAATTAAAAATTCGGTTCGGTGTATATGATAATCTACCACGTAAATCTGCATATGAATAACTTGTCGAATCGGTGTTGTACCAATAAGCTTTTGAATGAAACAAGGAATCCCCTGAACCTACTCCTCCCATAAAACTCGCTCTCAAATACCATTTTTTAGAAAAAGAACTTTCTAGGTTCAATCCACCACCTGTTCGGTACTGACTCGTTTCATTGTATCGGTAATTCAAATCTGCGATGGGAGTGATATGTGCAAAATATAATTGTTCATTCAAACCAATATTTATCAGTCCGTCGATTGGTCGTTGCGCTCGAATTGCTGGTTTAACTGAAGAATGGTGTTCAACCGATAAAGGAAGAATCGAATCCGTTGGCATTTCTTCATACAGCAAGGCTACACCTCCTTGACCAAAGGAGATCAACGAATTAAAAAGTGCTATGAAAAGTAAATACCTCATCAAAAATCCGTGTAGCGATTGTTTATACCTGTTCGCAATCCAACAAAAATGTGCTGCGTGTTTCCAATGCCCTCATTTACATCTGAACGTAAATTGATACCTCCGAATAAATTCAAATTTATTTTTCGGTTAAAACGGTACCCAAGTTCGGTCGTTAGTAAAACAACTTTGCCTGTTTCAAGATTATCTGCTTTGTTAACTGGCAGCAAATCACTAGAAGAGTAATTGGACAACATGTAAACGATAGTTTTGAAGTCGATATAGCATCTTTTCCATTCATAATTCGATCGAACAATAAATTCATGAAAAGAATTCCCCTTGACATGAGCCATTGGTAAATTGTAATGACTATAATTCAAACGTGCATTACTCGAATGATACATTCCTTTTGTTACTGAATTAAATTCAACTTGTAACATAAAATCTTTCAAGCCAAAATAATTGAATCCCCTAAATCCAAGCTGCATTGCTGCATTTTTAGTATTCAAATTCCCCAAAGCAATTTGACCATAAAAACGATTGTTATCATTCAGAGCAAACGAAATATTGAAACCAAGAACTGAGTTTATCTGATTTTTTGAAAGGACAAAAGGTGCAATAAGAGGAATGGGATTATAAAACAAAGGATTCACTTTTGTTGATGTAATTGAATCTCCTTTAGACCAAATGACTCCTTCAAAAAGACTAAAACTCCATTTCTCATTTGGCTGAAAAGTAAGGTAATTGCTCGAGTATCCCTTAGTTTCGTAATATGCTTCTACGGTTGTGCTAACTGGTTTACGCATTAAGTTAATCAAGCGAGTTCTCAAAGCGTTGAACTGCCATTTTTTTAAAAACTGTGCACTAACACGAAGGAACGGAGAAGGAACACCATTGTCAGATAACAAAATCGACCGATAACCATCACCTATAAAATGACTTGAGTTCCCTGCTGATAGATGCAACCATTTCGTTGGTTTATATACAATGTTACCAACGGCATAGGCATAATCAAATCCATCTACCTTAAAAGGCTTTGTTCTTGCACTGCCTGGTACAACAGCATTCTGGGTATTGTACTGCCCAGTTGACTGATTTGGATACAATTCACCAAGTTCACTATAATAGGCTGATTCGTATCTTGTAAACCGCGCTTGATTCTCATAAAAAGAGGTGGAAAAAGAAAAATTCTTCAACAAATCACCTTCAACGAAAATTCCTCTTGTGTTTTGAAACAACCTTCTACTGCTAGTATCTTTTCGATCTGTTCCTACACAGAAATCCAGAATCGGTGAAATTGTCAGGAAATAATAATCCCCCTTCGCTTCAAATAAATGCTTCTTAAACAGTGTTTCAGTTAACTCATAATATTGTTTGCTTGAATCTCTCAGCGCATCGTTAATACTAAATTGAGATTCGAAAACCGGTAAAAAGGAACCATTCGGGGCAACTTTGTTCTCAAGATGAATGTGCATCCGGTCTTTAAAGAAGGTATTCATCAGCATTGAATTCTGCTGTCCAATTGAAACAAAAGAACCTAAGAGAATAGTAGTAAGAACAAATATTCGAAACATCTAGCAATTATAGAAACCAATTGTGTTAATCAATTCATGGTCAAATATAACAAATGGAAGGATGTTAAAACAAAAAAGACCACTAAAAGCGGTCTCTTTCTCATTTCGTTTGACTTATCAATGTTTAACAATCAATTTTCTGTTGATTGTTTTTCCATTTGATGTTTCGATTGTAATGAAGTAAACTCCATTTCTGAAATTTGATAAATCTATTTTCTTCGTGCCTGTAATTGTTTCTTTCGACACAACGTTCCCTAATACATCAACAATACGCATTGTACCATTATCGGCATTATTCAATGCAATCATTGCATAATCACTTGCAGGATTTGGTTGAACACTAACGGTTACTTCTTCTTTCACTTGTTTAATAGATGCAGTAAAGTCTGCAATTACATCAACTGAATCTTGGTAAGTTGAGCCATCTTCGCTAACATAATATCGGTAATGAGCAATTCCACCTGTTAAGTCGTCAGCATCAATAGAAACTTTCAATTTTCCATATTCACCATTAGCGATATCGAATAAATCACTTGGGTTATCTGATGAAGTCCAAGGATTCAGAGCGGCCATTGAACTAGCAGAATAACATACTCCACCAAAAGCATCAGTTGAATGTCCCCAACATATGCCATCAAGCCAACCTGAAGGCACGTCTACTCTCAAGCGAGTTACTCTCCAAACACGAGTAATCCCAGTATTATTATGAATATCTAAAGGAACGTCAAACGATTGATTATTTGGCGCTGTAACATAAAGCGTACTACCAGAATAGTCTGTTGATTGTCCTAATTCATATATTTCAATACCATTCTGAGCCTTAACAGCGGCTGATATTAAAATAATTGATAAAAAAGAAAGTATTGCTCTTTTCATAATGTTCCGAATTTGACTCTTAAACAAATATAACTAAAAAATATAGCTTTTCCATCTTTTACAAGTTACTTGCAAACTTGATTCAAACAGAAAACTAAATTTCTAGAAACCAAATGGCAGAAATCGTACCAAAAATAGGTGCTTATCAAAGCTTAGAAGTTCAAAATGGGATTTAGGAATTCAATAATATAAATGATTCTCTATTGATTATTTCCACCTTTTTCCTCTACATTTGACTACGGCAAGGTTTTTGACCACCGCCAACGACTTATAAAAATTTATTCAGATGAAAAAAATTACATTGTTTGTTTTAGGAATGACTCTTTTCACGAGTGTATTTGCGCAAGAAGAATCAACATTAAAACAAGTCCCTTCCGTTCAATTGAAAGATTTAGAAGGGAAAACAATAAATACTGCTGCACTAGGGTTTGAAGGGCCTGTTGTGATCAGTTTTTGGGCAACATGGTGTGCACCTTGTAAAAAAGAGTTGAATACAATCCATGACTTATATACCGATTGGCAAGAGGAGACTGGCGTAAACTTGGTTGCAGTATCCATAGATGATGAAAAAACGTTAAATTCAGTTCCTTTGTATGTAAATGGTCGTGGATGGGAATATTTGGTCTTATTGGATCCAAATGGTGATTTCAAACGTGCAATGGGTGTTAACACAGTTCCTCATACATTCTTAATTGATGCTGAAGGAAATATTGTTTATACACATAACAATTATGCACCTGGTGATGAGGAAAAACTTTACGAAGAAATTAAAAAACTTGGCGCTAAAAAATAAACTTTTCAGTTAATAAACTACATGCGAAAACTTATACTTCTGTCCTTTGTGACAAGTGTTTCCCTGGCAGGAAATGCTCAAGTAAACACAGGAAACTTTACTGGAAACATTGAAAGTGTTTTTCAATACCTCAATGAGGACACCTTAATTGGTGCCAATCAACCTGCATCAAAGGGATTGATGAATTCCTATATGAACGTGTTTTACACCCAAGGAAATTTCAAAGCGGGAATGCGTTTTGAGTCTTACTTACCGCGTATTCAAGGTTATCCAAATCGTTTTGACGGCACAGGTCTTGGGATGCGCTACATTGGATATGCAAATGATTTTGTAGATGTTACCTTGGGTTCATTTTACGAACAATTTGGTTCTGGATTAGCATTTCGTGCATACGAAGATCGTGCTTTAGGGTATGATAATATGATGGATGGTGCGCGACTAATCGTTCGGCCATACAAAGGGATTGTGTTAAAAGGTGTTTATGGATATCAACGTTTATCGTTCCAAAAGGGTCTAATAGTTCATTCAGAAGGAATCGCAAGAGGTTTTGATGCAGAGGTTCACTTAAATGAAACCTTTAAAAAATTGAATGATGCTAAATTAGATGTCGTTTTAGGAGGTTCTTTTGTAAGTAAATATCAATCTGATAACAATGATGATTTAATACTTCCTGAAAATGTTGGAACGTATGGTGGACGAGCAAAGCTGCGCTATGGAAAATGGTCATTAAATGCTGAATACGTTCAGAAAGAACAGGATCCTTCTTCTGACAATGGATACATTTATAATTATGGTCACGCTGCTGTTTTCAATTTGGCGTATTCAAAGAAAGGTTTGGGAATTCTTTTGTCCGGAAAATCAGTGGATAACATGAGTTATCGTTCAGATCGTACAAAAGATTTACAAGATGTATTCATCAATTATTTACCAGCGATGAATAAAACACATACTTATAATTTAGTAGCAACGCTTTATCCATATGCTACTCAGCCGTTAGGTGAAATCGCATACCAAGCAGAAGTATTATATACAATTCCAAAAGGAACGAAATTGGGGGGGAAATATGGTACTGCCATCAATGCCAATTATTCTGTGGCTTTGCGCCCAATGCAGCACATGAGCGGAATTAATCCAAACGATTCTACAGGAGTGACTTATGTTGGTAAACCTTTTGACAGCAGCGATAGTTTATATTGGCAAGATATCAATATAAATATTACACGAAAAATCAACAAGAAATTCAATATCATTGCAAGTTATTTCAATATCCGCATCAACAATGATGTCGCAAAAATTTCCAACGATGCGAAAGGAATCATCAATTCTCATGTTGGTGTGCTTGAAGTAGGTTATAAAATAAATGCTAAACATTCTTTGCGTGCAGAAGTTCAGGGACTTTTCTTAGCAAAAAATTCAGATGGATCTATCCAAGACAAAGGAGATTGGGCAACAGTGGTATTAGAATACAGTGTTTCACCTAATTATTTCTTCTCGGTAATGAATCAGTATAATTATGGTAATCCAGTAGCTGGACTTAGAACACATTATCCTATTGTTACGTGCGGATATATTCGTGATGCAACGCGTTTTATGGTTTCATATGGCCGTCAGCGTGCTGGTTTATTCTGCGTTGGTGGTGTTTGTCGATTTGTGCCAGCTTCAAACGGTTTAACATTAAGTTTCACTCAAAGTTTTTAATCTTAACGATTATGAAAAAAATATTTATCCTTTTAGTTGGTTTTGCAATGGTATTAGGTTCTTGCGACCATGTAGATAATATCTATACGCCTCAATCAAGTATAGACCTTGATACTACTTTGTATCCCGGATTATGGAGCGACTATGTTGCAAATGAATGGCCTACTTTTACGCCAAACACGAATACCAATCGAAATATTCTAATTGAAGATTACACCGGTCATAAGTGTGTGTTTTGTCCGGCAGCTGCAGCTTTAGCAGAATTTTTACACGCGGCAAACCCTTCTCGTGTTTTTGTCGCTTCTATGCACGCCGGACCAGGAGGAATTGGAGATTTTCAAACTGTAACACTTCCAGATTACCCTGTTGACTTTACAAATCCTCAAGGTGTTGAAATTGGAACTTACTTCGGCACGAACGATGGTGGTTTTCCTGGGAATCCAAGAGGAACAATTAATCGTTTAAATTCGGGCGGCGTAATTTTTCAAAATCCAAATGCTTGGACGAACTTGACAAATACCATGTTATCGAATAATGATTTGAAAGTGAATATTCAATCTCACTTAAATTTTTACCCAAGCACAAAAGGAGCCTTTTTACATACAGAAGTAGAAAAACTAGATGCTGGCTTGGGTGATTTAGGAATAGTTGTTTATATGATTGAAGATTCCTTAGTTGGGGATCAAAAGATGAATGACAATTCTCACAATTCGTCTTATGTTCACCGTGAAATTCACCGTGGATGTGTAGATGGAAATGCATTCGGAAGAACCTTGACTCCAGCAATGCTAGTTGGAAATAAGTACCAAGTAAATTATAGTTTTGTTGTTCCAAATCAGTTGGACGGTAATTTCAATGCAGAAAACATGCATATATTGATTTATGTTTACGACAAAACAACGTGGGAAATTTATCAGGTAATTAAACAGTCGATTCTGTAATTTACAAACGAATAAATAATTAAAACCCTGTAGCTTAATTGTTATGGGGTTTTATTTTTTTAACATTTCAAATTAAACGATTTTGAAATTTTTTTCGTTATCTTAACATCTCTAAAACATTTGAACTATGTTAGAATTAACAAAAAAGATTCTCACAAAAGTGAGCTTTGACAAAATGCTTTTCCAGAAGGAATTGTATAAGGCCCTCAAATGGATCACTGATGCCGAAGAAATTAAAAAGTTTCAGGAATGGTGCATCAAGGAGTTCGGAACTGTGTATCCGATGATTATCAAAAAAGCTTTTGCACAAGCAAGTGTAAATTAAAAAGAAAAGGGAGTCGAAATGACTCCCTTTGTGTTTTTCGTTAAAAAAATTAAGTCAACTCACTTCCGTCTCGACTTCGCTCGACGTACGATTCTATTCAAACTCAATCATTACAGTACCCTTATCAACTACTTGATCCGCTTTTACCAAAATAGCTTTCACCGTGCCAATTCCTTCTGCTTTCAAAACGTTTTCCATTTTCATGGCCTCTAAGGAAAGAATTTCATCTCCTGGATTTAATTCTTGTCCAACTTTCACCGCCACCTGAACAACTCGTCCAGGCATCGGAGCTTGCAATTCTTTCAACTTACGAACTTTTGGTGTATCCAATCCCATGGCAGCAATTAGATCATCTAACTCACCTTTCTTTTTAATGGTAAAAACACGATGATTGACTTTAATATTAAGCACATTGTCTTCCGATTTATCTTCCAATAACTCTCCATGAAAAGTTTGCCCTTTGTAAATAAGCTTAAAAAAACGATGGTCTTCCCATTGTACAACTGCACCAGTGGTTCCAGTTACATCTTTGCCGTCAAAATTCCAGGTACGATTCGCCATTTATCCTCTATTTTGTACAAAAATAACAGAAACAATCTCCCTTGCTGTAATTTTTCTAAAGAATCCAAATTATTTCTACAGTTTTGCAACAACAATTAAGAACTATGAAAAAAATCCTCTTTATCTGCACCTTGTTTTTTATCGGTGCGTGTGGTATCAATAAAAGTGATGACACAAAAGAAGTTGTTGAAGAATATTACGACGAAGAAATTTCAGAAGAAACTGAAACTACTCCTGCATTTCGTCCAGTTTACAGATATACAGAAACGATCCTTACCGATTTAATTCACACCAAATTAGAGGTTAACTTCGATTGGGCAAATTCGCGCATGAATGGAATCGCAACGATTACTGCAAAGCCGCATTTCTATGCAAGTGATAGCTTGATTCTCGATGCGAAAGGAATGGAAATTAAGCAGGTTCAAATCGGATCAAAAGACGTTCAGTATACCTATGATGATGCCTTTTTGAAAATCAAATTGGACAAAACTTACACGCGAACGGATAAATACACAGTTGTCATTAATTACGTCGCAAAACCGGATGAACGAACAACGGGTGGAAGCGCTGCAATTACATCAGATAAAGGACTTTATTTTATTAATCCAAAAGGTGAGGACAAGAATAAAATGCCGCAAATTTGGACGCAAGGAGAAACAGAAGCAAGTTCAGTTTGGTTCCCAACCATTGATGCTCCGAATGCAAAGACAACTCAAGAAATTTATATTACAGTTGAAGATAAATTTGCAACACTTTCGAATGGACGCTTAGTTGCTTCAAAAAAGAATACAGATGGAACGCGCACCGATCATTGGAAACAAGATTTGCCTCATGCTCCTTATTTATTCATGATGGGAATTGGGGAATTCAAAGTAGTGAAGGATTTCTATACACGTCAAGACGGAAGCAAAATGGAAGTAAATTACTACGTTGAACCAGAATGGGAAGGATCTGCTCGTGCCATCTTTGGAGAAACACCAAAAATGATTGAGTTCTTTTCGAAAAAATTAGGTGTTGAATATCCTTGGGACAAATACCACCAAATCGTGGTTCGTGATTACGTTTCAGGTGCTATGGAAAATACTGGGGCAGTCATTTTTGGCGATTACGCGTATAAAACTGATCGCGAATTATTGGATGGAAATGATCAATCGACTATTGCGCATGAATTGTTTCACCATTGGTTTGGAGATTTAGTTACGTGTGAATCATGGTCCAATTTGCCTTTGAATGAATCGTTCGCGAATTATTCTCAATACTTGTGGGATGAACATCATTTTGGACTTGATGAAGCAGATTACCAAGCCGAACAAGAGGCTGATGGTTATTATCAATCTTCACAAATGTCAGGTTATCATGATTTGATTTGGTTCGATTATGAAGACAAAGAACAAATGTTTGATGGTCACTCTTACAATAAAGGTGGACGAATTTTACACATGCTACGCAATTATTTAGGTGACGAGGCTTTCTTTGAAGGAATGAGAAATTATTTAACAACGAATAAATTCAAACCAGCTGAATTTCATCAATTGCGATTAGCATTTGAAGAAGTAAGTGGTGAAGACTTGAATTGGTTTTTCGATCAGTGGTTCTTAGGTTCGGGTCACCCTGTACTTGAGTTCAAACAAGAAGTAGAACCAGGCACGACGAATGTTGCTTTGACTATTAAGCAAAATCAGAATTTAGACTTGTCACCAATTTTTAAAATTCCGATGACCGTTGCAATTTATGATTCAAATGGGAAAACTGCACATAAAATAGTTGTTGATTCATTAGAACAACGTTTTGTTTTTCCATTCAGTGGAACGTTGAAATGTGTCATTTTCGATGAGCAGCAAATGCTTTTAGCAAAAGTACGTGAAGAGAAGCCCTTGGACCAATCAATCTTCCAATACTATAATAATAACCGTTATAGATCTCGCTTTTCAGCATTGATGAGCGGAACAAAAGGTAAAAGTGCAAATGTGCAGCAATTAATCTTAGATGCCTTAAGTGATCCTTTCTGGAACATTCGTTTGACAGCAATTGAAAAGTGTGTTAAACTAGAAGCAGAGAATAAAACCAAAGGTTTGGCCATAATTAAAGGAATGGCTTTGAACGATGTTAACTCTCAAGTAAGAACGTCAGCGATTAATTTCTTATCTAGCAATGCTGTCACTGCTGAGGCTGAAGATGTGTTTATTGAACGAATAGAAAAAGACCAATCATACATGGTCGTTTCTGCTGCATTACGAAGTTTAGGCAAAACAAATCCAAACAAGGCATTAGAACTCGCAAAGAAATTAGAGGCTGAAAAATCATCAAAAATGGTAGCTGGTGTTGCACAGTTATACGGTGCGCATGGTGGTGCAGATGTTTATCCATTCTTCAAAAATGCATTGTCGAGCAATAAAACACTGCAAGGGTTTGATCAATTAAGTGTCATGAATTCAATGACCTATTTCATCGTTCGACAGGATATTTCATTAATCGAAGAATCATTTACAATTTATGAGCGCTTACAAAAAGAAGGCGGATATTATACACAAATGTTTGTCCCTCAAAATATTGGCTACATAGTTTCTTTCTTTGAAGAGAAAATTGAAGAGAAACAGGCAGAAATCGAGGTACATGAAAAAAACAAGGATGCAGCATATGCAGATAAAGCACGAAAAGAATTAATACAATATTCTTCGCTTAAAGAAAAATTTAATACACTTTTATCGGAAGAATAAACACCCTAAACTTAATATAAAGCCCTGTGTTTGCAGGGCTTTTTTTATGCTTCACTGTTTTGAAAAAGAATGATTGCTTCCAGCCCAATTGATTAAATTTTAAACATTTTATGTATTTATTTTTTGTTATTATGAAAAATCATTTTATATTTGATTAGTATTTCGTCAAAACACTGTTTAATTATTCAACATTATGAAACATTTAAAAATTGGAGATAAGGCTCCAAATTTCGAAGGAATTGACCAACACGGGCATAACATTTCGAGCAAGGATTACGCAGGTAAAAAAACGGTGATTTATTTTTACCCAAAAGATAATACTCCAGGATGCACTACGCAGGCATGCAGTATAAGAGACAATTACGATAGTTTATTGAAAAACGGCATTCAAGTAATTGGTGTCAGTGCCGATTCAGTAGCATCTCATCAAAAATTTGTGACGAAATACGATTTACCTTTTCCACTTCTTGCAGATGAAGATAAAAGTATAATTGAAGCTTTTGGCGTGTGGGGACCGAAAAAATTCATGGGGAAAGAATATGATGGAATTCACCGCACTACCTTTTTACTTGATGAGGAATCAAACGTGAAAGGAATCATTGAAAAGCCGAACACAAAAGCACATGCTGAAGAAATTTTATCATTTTTTCAAACAAATTAGTAGAACGTAAATAGCTTACGACCTACCCCGCATATATTTGCAACATCAATAACACAATAAACATCTTGTCGCATTTGTTACGAGGATTCGACAAGTTTTAAAACAAAAACGATATGGCAGTTAAAGAAGTAAATTCAGAAAAATTAAAAGCACTTCAACTTACAATGGAGAAGCTTGACAAAACATACGGCAAAGGTGCTGTTATGAAATTAGGAGATGCTCCAATTGAAAAATTAGAAGTGATTCCATCTGGATCATTGACATTGGACATCGCATTAGGTGTTCAGGGTTATCCAAAAGGAAGAGTAGTAGAAATATACGGACCTGAGTCATCTGGTAAAACAACCTTGGCAATTCACGCCATTGCTGAAGTACAAAAACAAGGTGGTATTGCCGCATTTATTGATGCAGAGCATGCTTTTGATCAGTTTTACGCAAAAAATCTAGGTGTAGATGTGAGCAATTTATTAGTGTCACAACCAGACAACGGTGAACAAGCGTTGGAAATTGCTGACAACTTGATTCGTTCGGGAGCCATCGATTTAATTGTAATTGACTCTGTTGCCGCATTAACACCTAAAGCTGAAATCGAAGGTGAAATGGGAGATTCTCAAATGGGATTACAAGCTCGTTTGATGTCGAAAGCACTTCGAAAATTAACTTCATCAATTAACAAAGCTGGATGTTGTTGTATTTTCATCAACCAGTTGCGTGATAAAATTGGTGTAATGTTCGGAAATCCTGAAACAACAACAGGTGGGAATGCATTGAAGTTTTACTCTTCCATCCGGATTGACATTCGTCGTGCAGCACAAATCAAAGAAGGGGAAGAAGTACTTGGTAACCGTGTGAAGGTTAAAGTGGTCAAAAATAAAGTTGCCCCACCGTTCCGAAGAGCTGAATTCGACATCATGTACGGAGAAGGAATTTCCAAAGTAGGTGAAGTAATCGATCTTGGTGTTGAACTAAATATCATTAAGAAAAGTGGATCATGGTTCTCATATGGAGAAACGAAACTTGGGCAAGGTAGAGATTCTGTAAAAGCAATCATTAACGACAATCCAGAGTTAATGGATGAATTAGAAACAAAAATTAAAGAGGCTCTTGGGTCTACAGGAAATTTGATTCCTGAAATTCAAGACTAACTGCATATCGTAAAAGGACGACGCTCAGCAATGGACGTCGTTTTTTTATGCTCACTTTTTCCCGAATTCTTTATTTATTCGTTCCTTTAACGAATGAAAACTATCGTTTTTATCATCAATTCTAATCACTCCATCTCTTCGCTTAATCAGCGAATAATTAATGCTTGCGAACAACAAAGCAAATTCACAACCAATACCTACTTTACAAAGCATCCGAAACATGCCTTCGAAATAGCAAAACAAGCGGCCAATGAAAATACGAATGTAATTGTAGCAGTCGGTGGTGATGGAACAATACACGAAACATTAAATGGCATATTGTCAATCCAAAGTCATAAACCACTACTAGCCATTTTACCCAATGGGACAGGTAATGATTTTATGCGCACTCGACAACATTTCAAAAATCCTGAACAATTCTTACATGCTGTTTTATCCAATAAAAGCGAATCAATTGATATCGGTAAAATTACGAGCTCCTCAGCAATACATTACTTTATCAACATCGCTGATATAGGATTCGGTGGCGCTGTCATTCACACCTTAACAAAACAGCGAAAAGTAGTAGGAGGTAAACTCGCCTATTCACTAGCTATCTTAAAAACATTCTTTACGTACAAGAAATCGGTCCTTAAAATCAGTGCTCCAGGTTTCATGCATGAGTCAGCAACCTTTATGGCTATTTTCTGCAATGGTTCCATTTTTGGGAGCGGTCTAACCATTCATCCTGATGCCAAGGCGAACGACGGTCAACTAAATTTGGTTATTATTGGAAATATATCCTTGTTAGACTACCTTCGGTATTTACCTAATTTGAAAAAGGGAAAATTCATTCAGCATCCAGAAGTACATTATTTAGAGTACAATGAAATAACTGTTGAATCACAAATGCCTCAATGGACCGAAACAGATGGAGAAATAGCAACCAACGAAAATATTAACGTGACTCTCGTTCCCAATTGCATAGATATACTTACCCCTTGAAATGAACCGAGCTTATGTTTAATGGGGGAAAATCAAAACGTCACATAAAAAACTTACATCTTCAAAATGCCCTTTTTAAGCAATAAATGCGCAATTTGAACAGCATTTGTCGCGGCACCCTTTCTAAGATTATCAGCAACAATCCACATATTCAAGGTGTTTGCTTGTGACTCATCACGACGAATTCGTCCAACAAATACATCATCTTTCCCTTCTGCGTATTTAGGCATTGGATAAGAGTTCGTAGTTGGATCGTCCTTTAAGGTAATTCCTGGTTGTTCATGCAACAAACGACGAACCTCCGATAAATCAAAGTCCCTTTCAAATTCAATATTCACAGCTTCCGAATGTCCACCAACAACCGGTACACGCACTGCAGTAGCTGTAACATTTATTCTTGGATCTAAAATCTTTTTCGTTTCATTCGTCAATTTCATCTCCTCCTTTGTGTAACCATTCTCGATAAACACATCACATTGAGGAATACAATTTTTATCGATTGGATAATGATAGGCCATTTCACCTTGTGTTCCAGCACGCTCGTTTTCCATTTGCTGAACAGCCTTTACTCCTGTTCCCGTAATCGATTGATAGGTTGAAACCACTACACGCTTGATTCCAAAAGCTTTATGCAAAGGAGAAAGGGCAAGCACTAATTGAATTGTACTACAATTTGGATTGGCAATAATTTTATCATTCTCTGTTAAACTGTCCCCATTTATTTCAGGAACAATTAATTTCTTATCCGGATCCATTCTCCAAGCAGAAGAATTATCAATAACAAAGGTCCCAACAGCTGCAAATTTCGGTGCCCATTCAAGGGATGTTTCACCACCTGCAGAAAAAATGGCTACATCCGGCTTCATATGAACCGCGGTTTCCAATCCAACTACCGTGAATTCTAGTCCACCGAATTTAATTTTATTCCCTACTGATTTCTCAGAAGCCACTGGAATTAATTCTGTAATCGGGAAGTTTTGTTCTCTTAGAACTTCTAACATAACGTTTCCTACCATACCGGTAGCACCAACAACTGCAACTTTCATAGCTTTTTTCTAATTCTTTGTCAAAATTAGTATATTTGATTGCACAGAAAAGATTCCGATGAAATACTTTTTACTACTTGTTACATTCTTAGCTTTTCCGCAGGTTTACGGACAAGTTTCTGACAATTTTTCAGATGGTGATTTTTCACTTTCTCCAACATGGACAGGAGATGATAGTGTTTACACCATTATCGATGTTGCTGGAAATTTTCAACTGCGATCTAATAAACTTTTAACGAATTCAAGCTTTTACTTAGCAACTGCATCTGCTCTATCAACTGATACACAATGGGAGTTTTTTGTCAATCTTAATTTAAACACCTCAAGCGCTAACTATGTAGATATCTATCTAACGGCTGATCAATCAAATTTACTGAATCCAACCTTAAGTGGTTACTTCGTGCGCATCGGCGGAACAACAGATGAAATTTCGCTGTATAGAAAAGTCGCAGGTACAGCTACCAAAATAATTGATGGTGCAGATGGAATAACGAATACTTCAAATAACACTTTAAAGATTAAAGTAATTTGCACTGCAAGCAACGATTGGACATTGGGCAGGGATATAACAGGGACTGGAATCAGCTTTTTTACCGAAGGAATCATTAATGATGCTTCAGTAAGCGGCAGTTCTTTTTTCGGGGTGTCAATAACCCAATCTACAGCGAGTTTTTTTCAAAAGCATTTTTTTGATGATTTCTATGTTGGACCTATCATTTATGACGTTACACCACCTGTTCTAATCTCAGCTGCAGCAATAAATGCTACCCAAATAGATGTTTTGTTTAACGAACCTTTGAATCAAGTAAGTGCTGAGACACTTCTAAATTATACGCTTCAGGTTGCACCTCCAACGCTTGCATCCGTTAATTTGGACCTTACAAATCCTGCTCTTGTTCACTTAACAACGAGCACTGCCATGACAAATGGAACGAGTTACACGCTTAATTCCAATAACATTGCCGATGCCTCTTCCAATATTTCTGGAACACAATCCGTTCCCTTTCAATACTTGGTTGCTGAAAATCCTGTTGTTGGGGATGTTATTATCAACGAATTTCTATGTGACGAAACACCATCTGTTGGTTTACCTTTAGTTGAATATGTAGAACTTGTAAACTTAAGTTCCAAATATTTCAATTTGAATGGTTGGAAGTTAGGAGACGCCGCTTCTGATGGAACGATTCAAACAGCTTGGTTAATGCCGGGAGAACATAAAATATTGTGTGCTACAGCTAATGTAGACTCTTTTAGTGTGGCTGTTCCCGTTTCAAGTTTTCCGAGTTTAAACAATTCTGGTGACGACATTGTTTTGAAAGACAACACAGGCTTGATTTTAGACAAAATATCTTATAATGTAACGTGGTACAACAATCCCGCTAAAGAAGATGGAGGATATTCAATTGAACGCATCAACCCCAATGACCCATGTTCAGCTGCCGATAATTGGAAAGCAAGTAATGAGTTTATAGGTGGAACACCAGGTTTCATCAATTCTGTACACGATATCACACCCGATACCGAGAATCCATTGATTACAGAGTTAATCGCCCTAGCACCGAATTTCCTTGAAATTTATTTTTCAGAAGGAATGGATTCAACTTCTTTGAAAAATATGGTGACCGACATTAACCCCACAATGACAATCAACAACAATTATGTATTGACTGCGTTTCCGAATATGTGCACGTTGGAATTTTCAACTGCACTCGTACCAAGTTTAATTTACACTATACAACTTACTAGCGCAGCAGACTGTTGGGGAAATACGAATGTACTATTAGATCAATTCACGCTGCCTGATCTAGCAGCAGCAGGCGATGTAATTATCAATGAAATTTTATTTGATCCCTACACAGGAGGATCTGACTGGATAGAATTGTACAATACATCCTCTAAAGTGATTAATTTGAAAAATTGGCAATTCGCCAATTATGATGATGATACAATATCAAATCTAAAAACTATTCCTACAAATTTCTTGTTGTTTCCAAAACAATATGTTGTTGTTGGCGCTGATTCCACTTTTGTAAAACAAAACTATCCATTTGCTGTAACTGGGAATTTTCTAGATGCGGATCTTCCTTCATATAACAACGATTCAAGCACCGTTTACCTCATCAATAATGCGTTGCTTATGGATAAAGTTTCTTACACGGATGATTGGCATTTTAAGTTATTGGATGTTACAGATGGTGTTTCATTAGAACGTATAAATTTTGAAGGACCGTCATCTAATCTGAATAATTGGCATTCCGCCGCTGAAGCTGTTAGTTGGGCAACACCTGGAGGACAAAATTCTCAATATTTTCCAGCAGGCTCTAGTGGTGAGTTTTCTTATACAAGCTCCACTTTTTCTCCAGACAGTGATGGATTTGAAGATGTATTGCAAATCAATTATGAAATGGAAGAGCCAGGTTTATTAGGAACTTTCACGATTTATGATGATAGAGGACGCTTAATTATGGAGCTTTTCAAGAACGAATTATTAGGAACATCTGGAACATTTAAATGGGATGGCGTCAAAGAAAATGGTACAAAAACTACGATTGGAACCTACGTTGGTGTTTTCGAAGCCTTCAAAGTAGATGGCGGACAAAAATATGGGAAACGAAAAGTTTTTGTTGTAAGCGGTAAACTATAATTCAAGTTGCTGTTACAAAATTTTTCGTGCGAAAAAATACTACTTAGCGCACTCATCGTATTTACAACACTCCCCCTTATACACTCAAATGAATCCAATTGCAATCGCAGTTAGAGGTGTTGGGATATTGGTGTAGCCTTACCGTTCAAAAAGCACAATATATTATTTAAATGGACCTATTTGAATCCTTTTTTTATGTCATTATTTTTATTCCAACAATAACCGTAATTTTGAAATCAATTTCTCAAATTAAATGGTAGCACCGGGCTCAAAAGGATGGATCAATAAATATTTCGATTTGGTCGAAAAGGATCAAATTCGATTGGTATACTCTGAAATTGCTGAAATTGAAAGAGATGCATTTATCCATGCGGCTTTAGGAAGAACTGGAATTATTTTTGGATTTCCCTCTCGTCGACTTTTTGCTAAAGACTTAGATGATTCTAAATGGACAACTGAGGAAAAACTCAAAATCCTCTTATTCGAATCACATCTTTTCGTTTATAAACTCCAATTAGAGGGTGAACCTTTTAACAAAGAGGAATTCATTGATGCCTTAGTTGATTTTTACGGACATCACAATGCTAATTCAATTACAAAGTTGTTTACCTTTTTTATTAAGGAAACAAAGGAAGAAAAACTCGAATCAGTCATATCGAAGCGCGTCGATATAAAAGTAAAACTGCTCGATAATAGCTTATGGGTTAATTATTTGAATAATGTATTCATGTACTTGGATGTGCTTTTGTTCAATGATTTTTTAAAGCATCGAAAGAAAAGTACATTTTACAATTACGATGAAATGGCAATGAATTCGTTAACTGCCATAACGTTAGCGGCCTATTCAGATGGAATCCTTGAAGAAAAAGAGAAATCAATATTTTCCATTTTTTTGGCTTCCGCAAACTTGTCAGACTTATTGCGTGAAATAGCAGAAGAACGTTTTCAACGAGGAAGTTCGTTTGACGATTTTACGGATCATGTTAAGCATAATTGGCTTTTTAGACGTTTCTTACTTGATCTCTCAACCTTTGTTGTTTTTTCTAATCATGCAGCTGCTCCAGAAGAAAAATCGCATTTAATTCATTTATCCAGTTTCCTCGAATTAACTGAAACCCATTTAACGGAATCTTTGGCTTTAACGGAATACTTCATCATTAACAACCAGGACAAAATTCCGTTGTTAGATGCATCATCTTCACTTGAAAAAGTATACAGCAATCTCTCAAAAAGATGGATTAAGATTTTAGGTCGAAACAAGGATAAATTCATAACAGAGCTTAAACAAAGTAAGGAATTGGTGAGTTTGATTCGTAAATCAGCAACCACTGAATTATCCAAAGAAGAAAAGGATACAGTAAAAAAACAGTTTTTAGATATTGCCCGAAGCATGCCTTCAATGGCGATTTTCCTTTTGCCAGGAGGTACATTTCTTCTACCAATTATTCTAAAAATAATTCCTGATTTAATGCCTTCTGCCTTTCGCGACAATGAGGTGGAAAAATAATCGTTTACTTCAAGTTCAAGCTTTTAATCCAAGTTGCCATTTCTTTTAAAACTTCTTCTGAAAAAGTCTCTTCGATATCACCGTATTCTTTTACTGTACATTCAATACAGGTTTGAAATAAGTGATTCTTACCAACCGCAATGACTGCTTTCGAGTAAGATCTAGACTCCTTTGAAAAATTCTTTTCAAAACCTTGTTGACTGCTTTCCGCTGGTACTTGAATATCTTCAGATCCATTGATTGCGAGTACTGGTATGGATAGTTTTGTTAAATAATCTGCTGTTTGATAGCTTAAAAATTGAATCATCCACTCACTATTCATGAACATTTGCATGCCTAATTTGAAGTTCATTTCATTGGTTAATTTCTTGTATTCTTCTGGTGCACTCTTGTACTTTTCATTTAAATACGCAGTCAGTTTTTCTGCACGATTCTTATTTTTAGTAGCTAACAAAAGTGCTGACATCTCCTCAAATAAAGATTTGTTCCATTGCGCATATTCTTCTGTTTGGCCACCCTTTTTAGGAATGAGATATTGCTGTTCAACTAAAACATCTTTACCTGTCGTTCCAACACTTGCTAGTTCTATTAAAAACTGAACTGTCTTGTTTTTGTGCGCTGCCATCATTACATGCATTCCGCCTTCTGAATGACCCACAAGTCCGATTGGATGATTCGCAAATCGGGAATCACTTTTTAGAAAACTAACACACGCCAACACATCGGAAGCAAAATCCTCTAAGGTGGCCATTTGGAAAACACCTGTGCTTTTTCCAACTCCTCGGTCATCGAAACGCAAGCTAGCTATTCCATTCTCAGCTAAATAGTCGGCAATGACCCAAAAAGGCTTGTGTCCCAATAACTCACAGTTTCTGTCTTGAGCACCCGAACCTGAAGCTAATACAACAATCGGGTAATTTCCACTTAGATTATTTGGTATAACTAATGTTGCACCAAGCACAATTTTACCATTTTCAATCAAGGTGTCGATCACTGTATAATTAAATGGTTCTTGTGGTTCTTGTGGTCGAGCAACTTTGATAATTGCCTGTTCATCGCGAAAAAAGCAAACAGGCCACTCAATTCCAGATTGACTCATTGTGCCACTTAATGAATCCCCTTGAGGATAAAACTGGCCTTTAAAGGTCAATGCAATTGCTGACCAAGAAAAGCTGAGTGTTGAATCAGTCATTTTAACTGCATCCATTTTAGTTTCCTTTTGACTCTCACTATCTGGATTGATAATGGTTACCTTTGGTTTTTCAGGATAGTTAGAAATGGTCATTGTCATACGATTCGAAGTTCCCATTACAACAAAACTTGTATGCCACGTACCATCAATTTGACTAATAGACAAAAAGGCACAAAGTACAAAAGGTAATAGGAGCAGTTTATGCATCTTGAATGATTTTTTGAATGATTCGACAGTTATTCTCATTGTTGAAATTCGCTTCTATAAAACGCTCGCGCTCATTGAATTCATCTTCTTTTAATGCACCATTTAAGAGTCCTAAAAAGTGCATTTTATATTCTTTACTATCATCGGCAACAACGCAAAATTGTTCTAAGGCCTTACCAATCTTCATTTTTTCGTTCACCAAGATGTGTCCAGAACTGTGCAAACACGCTAACAGCTTAAGTTTTATTCCTGAAGGAACAGTAGAATACAACACATGAATTTGGGCCTCTTGAATAAGCGAATCCATTTCACTTTTTGTTGGATTAGCATGTAATTCAATCTGTTCCTTCTTGCATAATTGAATTAAACGCTTACTTGGATTTTTACCTGCAATCAATAATTCAAAACTTGAATCTGAAATTGATTTGAGCGTTTTTATAATCCATGCTGCCGCAACTTCATTTTCAGGGACCGATAAATTACCATGAAACAAGGCATATCGTTGAACTTTCGTAAATGCGCCTTCGGTTTCTGGAAAAGAAGCGGGCAAAACGATTACATTTGAATTGAATGCAAGAAGTTCATCTCGCTCATCATCCTTGATAGCTAAAATACATTTCGCCTTCGAAAGAACTTTTTGGTAATTCTTTAATTTAATTGCTTCTTGGTGAAAATAGAATTTCTTTATAATTGAAGCATTTTTCTTTAAGCCTTGGTAATATTTATGTTCCAAATTATGCATTCGCACAAAGGTCATTCTTTTCTGAATTTCTTCATTTTCAAAATACCAACACGTATGTAAACCCTCAAATAATATAGGGTCATTATCAACTAATAAATCAGATAATAGTTGTTTTGAGATGCGTGTTTGAACAATAAATGGTCTGGTCGAAAAGAGCTGAAAAAAGGATTTGTTCCGTTTGTAGTAAATCACCTTAGCGTACTTTTCTAATTCTTTTTGCTCCCCTCGTCCGTACTCAAATACATGTAAAGTAATCCTATATCCAAGTTCGTGTAAGGCCTTGATACGGTAAAATATATCAATTGCCCCGCCATAATCAGCCGGGAATGGAACGTCTAGTGATACGATATGTAAGTGTTGCTTATCCAAGATTCGAATAAATTACTTTTAATATTTTTTTCTCTTCATCCCAATTTTCGACTTCGGCTGCTTTCTGACAATTTGCCTTTAGTTCATCCAATAAGCTCTTATTGGTTTGAAGTGATTGAATTGCCTCAACAAGGGAATCAACGGTCAATTCGTCGATTAATATCCCTACGTTGTTTCGTTCAATTATCCTTCCGATTTCTACTAGTCGAGTACTTAAAATGGGGGTTCCAGCATGGATATAATCAAATACTTTATTCGGAAGGGAAAATTTATAATTTAGATTAGTTGCTTTGTCCAATGTCAAACCTAGATCAGCATTATAAGTAAATTGCATCATTTCATCATAAGGTCTTTTTCCAAAAAACAAAACAGAGTGTTGTAGATCATATTCATTTACGTTCTTCTTTAATTCTTCAACTACATCGCCGTCGCCAACGATTAAAAGCACGCAATCGTTCAATTGACGCATGGCTTCAACAGCTTCTTCCGCACCTCGATCCACATTGATTCCGGCTCCTTGCAGAATGAGAACAAATTTATTTTCAGGAATCCCTAATTCAGCTTTACTCAAATACGTATTTGGTTTCCAAGTGGGCGATATGTTTCGAATCACTTGAATATTCTTTTTATACGTTGCTTCATATAGTTGAGCAATGGATTGATTTACCGTGTAGATTGTTTTCAATTTTGGAAAAATGAACTTTTCAATTCCGAGCCAAAATCGCTGTACACTCGGTCTTTTGGTT
>JBIIKG010000283.1:0-2822 GCA_044233275.1 Crocinitomicaceae bacterium
TTAAAAAAGTGGGCACCCAACTAAAGAATCTGATAAATCGATACGGATTTTTAAGAAATTTGCTCACTTGAATAGCTGCGCTGGAACGCTCATATAAAATACCGTTCGAATAAAAATAAAAGGTATTTAAATCGGGTTGTTTAATCGACAAGGAGTCAAATAACTTTCGCGCTGTTTCTGATTGTAATGAAGCAAAGAGTAGCGTGTTTGATTCTTCGTTATTTAGAATAAATTGAACAGAACGGTTGCAAAAACCACACGATCCATCATACAAGACTAAGTGAGAAGGAAGATTCTCCATACCTCAAATTTACGCTAATTAAGTGAAATAAAATTGTCAATTCAATTGGGTGAAATGAACTTTTTCACTAACTTAAATAAGAAAAAGACAAAAATGCGTGTAAATGGAAGTATAAAAAGTTGGGCAGAAGATGATCGTCCAAGAGAGAAAATGATATTAAAAGGCAGAAATACCTTGTCTGATGCGGAACTACTTGCGATTTTATTGGGAACAGGAACGAGAGATTTAAGTGCGGTTGAATTGGCTCAAGTATTATTGCAATCTGTGAACAATGATTTGTCAAATTTCTCCAAATATAGTATCAATGAGTTGAAAAAATTCAAAGGAATTGGTGAAGCTAAAGCAGTTGGAATTGTTGCGGCTTTAGAACTGGGACGAAGACGCAAAGAAACTGAACAGAAAGCCAAAGTGAAAATCACTTCTTCAAAGCAGGTTTATGATCATATGCGCAGTTATTTATCAGATCTTCAACATGAAGAGTTTTTTGTGATTTATGTAAATCGAGCCAATGAAATCATTCAAACCAAACAAATATCAATAGGAGGATTATCAGGCACGATTGCGGATGGAAAAGTAATATTTAAACAAGCTTTGGAGTTGAGTACACATGGACTTATTTTAGTACATAATCACCCCAGTGGACAACTAAAACCAAGTGATCCAGATCGGCAATTGACCAAGAAAATGGTTGAATTTGGCAAATACATCGACCTCTGTGTCTTGGATCATTTAATCTATACAGATAACGGATATTTCAGTTTTGCAGATGAAGGGATTTTGTAGATTTTAACTGAGTTATGTTTTGTGGTGTTGTAAAAGACAAACTTTTAGCTCAATTGTTTTTTCTATCTTAGCATCCAAACGTTCCAATTGAACAACTTTTAGAAATGAAAAAAATACTTACAATCGTTGGTGCTCGACCACAAATTATTAAATCTTCTGCCATTAATCGTTCCATACAAGCGCAATTTTCTGATCAATTAACAGAAGTGATTGTGCATACAGGTCAACATTACGATGAAAACATGTCAAAAGTGTTTTTTGAAGAAATGGGCATTCCAGAGCCAAACTATAATTTAAATGTAGGAAGTGGTTCACATGGAGCTATGACTGCTAGAATGTTAGAAGGACTTGAAGAAATTTATGCTAACGAAAAGCCGGATGCAGTTTTGGTTTATGGTGATACTAATTCGACGATTGCAGGTGCACTTGCGGCTATAAAAATTCATATTCCTGTGATTCATGTCGAAGCGGGACTGAGAAGTTTCAACAAGGCAATGCCGGAAGAGGTGAATCGAATTGCATGTGACCACATGTCAACATTATTGTTTACACCAACAAAAACAGGTTTAACAAATTTAGCGAAAGAGGGATTTGACCTTTCTCATGCTGGTAAAGCAACGTCTGATCATCCAAATGTTTATTTGTGTGGTGATGTGATGTATGACAATAGCTTGCATTTCTCTTCCATTTCAGATAGCTCTTCTAGCATCTTAGAAAGCTATGAATTGACGAGTGATAAATATATTTTATGCACCATTCATCGTGATTCAAATACGGATGTAGCGGAGAATATGGAGTCAATTTTTAAAGCGCTATATGAGTTAAAAGTCCAAACAGGATTAAAGATTGTTTTGCCAATTCATCCGCGCACGAAGAATAAGTTGAAGGATCAATTGAGCATGGATTTATACGAGAAAATTGATGCTGATGTTGATTTTAAAATTGTACCTCCAGCTGGATTTTTAGATATCATTTCTTTGGAGAAAAATGCACGATTAATTGTTACGGATAGCGGCGGTTTGCAAAAAGAAGCATTTTTCTTCCAGAAACCATGTGTTATTTTGCGTCCCCAAACAGAATGGATTGAAATCGTGGAAAATGGCAATGCGATACTAGCAGACGCTTCATATGAACGCATTATTTCTGCTAGTTTGAGTTTGTTAAACAAGACTGATTTTACGTTTCCAGCATTTTATGGAGACGGCAAGGCAGCACATTTTATTTGCGAAAAGATAATCCAAGATATGTAGAAAATGATGTTGATTTTTGTAGACCAAATTTCTGAGCGCTTAAATTATACGCTTGATTTCGTTTTTCACGAACGCGGAATGGAATACAAATTAACCAATGATCATCTTTTTTTTGAGCATTATGAAGGTGCTAAATTCAATTATTCAGAACGCCATTTTGATGATGTGATTCAGCTCATTCCATCTACACTTTTGTTTGATGAAGACTTGATTGTCTATGAGATCCACTCCGCTATATTTGAAAAAGAAGACTGTCTTTCATTCAATCGCACTATTGATCCTTTAGCCAGTATTTTTTATATTCTTTCCCGAATGGAGGAGTATACCTCAACCTTAGAAGATGAGCATGGGCGATTTGAGTCAAAAAATAGTTTGTTATTTCGCTACAAATGGCTTGAAAAAGCAGTTTGCGATAGATGGGCAGAAGCTTTCTTGAAATTTTTGACAGATCATAAATTGATTTCATTCAAGAAAACTCCAAAAGCAAT
>JBIIKG010000118.1:0-8913 GCA_044233275.1 Crocinitomicaceae bacterium
CTTCCAAAAATGAATAATAGAGAATTCAATCACTTTTTTCGTTTTATTCAAATTCTGTAACTTTAGTTACCTTTAAAACCTAATCAAACAATTAGCTTTGTTGAAAAATTAGAAAACATGAAAACACATAGACTATTCCCAATTCTTATCCTATTTTTTATTTTCGGGACCGTAAGTTGTGCTTCAATCTCACAAGAAGAAACAAGTGCTGCAAGTTATAAAAACATTCAATCAACGGAATTCAGTAAATTAAAATCAGATCCAAATACCATCATCATTGATGTGCGAACTCCTGCGGAAACGGCAGAAGGTGTAATTGAAGGAGCATCTCTTTTCGTTGATTACACAGCTAGTAACTTCGGAACAGAAATTAACAAGTTGGACAAAACAAAAAATTACATCGTTTATTGCCGAAGCGGCGGTAGAAGTGTTGGTGCATCCGAACAAATGATTGCTGCAGGCTTCAAAACTGTTTATAACCTGGAAGGTGGTATAACAAATTGGAAAGGTGCTGTAGTGGCAAAACCATAAGAATGAAATCTGAAGGATTCAATGACCGAGAGAATTAATTATGGTTACCAAACATGTCGAGAGAATTAATAATGGTTGCCGAGCATGTCGAGGCATGAGTTATAAAGGGGCAGTTCTTCCACTCGTGGTTGGAATTGCCTCTTTTTTTCTTTCTGCATATACACCATCTGCAATTAACAGTGTTTTAATTGCATTGGTAATTGGTATTGTCATCAATAATTTCATTTCTATTCCGGCATCTTTCGATAAAGGCGTTTCGTTTACAAGTGGAAAATTGTTAGAAATATCGCTTTTATTCCTAGCGTTTGATATTGATTATCGCAGTATTGCTTCACTTGGAATCGGAAGCTTTGGAATACTAATTTTAGTTGTTTTATCATTACTCATTATCACTTATTTTCTTGCAATTAAACTTAAATGTCCAGGATCAACTGGTTGGTTGGTCGGTTTTGGAACAGCCATCTGCGGTTCCTCAGCAATTGCAGCACTTTCACCAAGCGTATCCAAAAACAAGGAAGATGTTGCGATTTCTATGGCGGTTGTAAATTTATTAGGCACACTTGGAATGATTGTTCTTCCAATAATTCTCTTGAAAACAAATTTAGGCGCTTCAGAAATCGGACTTATGATTGGTGGTTCTTTACATTCAGTGGGAAATGTAGCTGGCGCTGGATATTCTTTAAGTTTAGAAGCAGGTGAAGCCGCATTAACATTTAAATTGGCGCGAGTTGCATTATTGTCGCCTGCCTTGATTTTCTTCAACTATTTGGTAAATAGAAATACCGTTAAATCATGGAAAGAACATTTCCGTTTACCTTGGTATTTAATTGGATTTATTCTGATTACAATTATTAGTTCTTCTGTTCAGTTTCCTGAAACAATGCTTTCATCTATGGAAGTTATGGGGAAAATAATCCTCACCATCGCAATGGCGGCGATTGGGCTAAAAGTAAATTTTCAGAACCTAATTAAATCCGGAAAAAGCGGATTACTCTTCGGAGTTATTATCTTCGCAATTCAACTTGGACTTTTAAGTCTATTCTTACTATTTTAATGCGAGATATTTTTTTTAACTTATTTAATTAGGTCACTCTCTAAGCGCCCAGGCTTTCCATATTTTACCATCCTTCACTTCGTAGATCATTACAAGAAAGATTTCCTCACTAGCACCTTTTCTTCCGGAAATTCTTTCATAATCAATCACTCTATTACCAATTACTGTGCGATTCAGCACCTGTGAATTCAACGTTGGCGAATTTTCAAAAAGTTCTAAATAAGCACTTTTCACATTCTCCCATCCCTCTTTTGAAGGAGAATTTTCCCCTAATGTCCAAAGTTCAATATCTCCGTGAAAAACTTCCATAAACGCGTCAATATCGCGCAGGTTATATGCTTCTAATTGTTGCTGAACAATTTGATCAGGAGTTTGGGAAAATGTCATAAAAGAAAGTAAACTGATGAAAATACATATCATTTTTTTCATAATTGCCATTTAATTCTAGAAAACAAAGGATAGAAAAGAAACAAGGTTCGTCTAATAATGTTTAGCTATTCTCTAATTTGCTTCTCATCTAGTCTAAACCAACGAAAGAATCTTACGATTGAAAAAAAGAAATCTTGACATCCCCTTCTTATTTTCGTATCTTTGTACTAGTTCTTTGGGGTCGACATTGGATTTGACAGCGATAGCGATAGTCAAGTGTCAGCATGCAGAGCGTTGTAGTGAAGCTCTTAAATATCTTGCTGCGAACAATAATTGACAACACGTCATACGCACTTGCTGCTTAATTTACTGAATGTAAATTGGCTTAATCCCTCCGAAGTATAGTAGGTAGGACAAGTACTCCCTCCACGCCTCTGCCCATTAGGTATGGTTTTCGGGAGTTCAAACTTTTGGGCTGGTAAAAGTGAATGTACTAAGCTTTTATAAGACACCAGTATATAAGCTTTGGTCTTGGGTGTTCCCGTCCGTGCCAAGGTCGAAAACCAATCAGGAAATAAGCATGTAGAAAGCTTGAAGATTCGTCGTTTGGACGAGGGTTCGAACCCCTCCGACTCCACAAGGGTAAAGCGTAATTAACTGATTTATAGTTGATTACGCTTTTTTATTTAATAGATTAGCCCACATTTAGCCCACAAATAATATATCTGCTATAAGTACCACTCAAAAGCATAGCACAAGATAATCAATTATCTAATTAAGTTGAATCTTATCTAAATTGATATTTCAACAATAACTTTCATTCGTTTCAATACATTTAATACTTAATCTTTAGAAATTAAACTTTACCTAACCGATTCACCTCCAATTTCCATCCATTTCCCCTTATAATTTAGTAGTTTCGCAATACACAGATTTTTAACGAGCAAGAATATGAAGTACCAAGAAGTATCATCCTTAATATGGAATGTATGTGACGATGTGTTGCGTGGCTTATTTAAACCTCACGAGTACGGTGACATCATTTTACCATTTATCACATTAAGAAGGTTGGATTGTATTTTAGAACCTCATAAAGACCTTGTGGTTTCGCTTTATAATGAATTGAAAAACGATATTGACGACCCTTCTCCAATTATCAAGAAGAAAACAGGATTAAACTTTTATAACTATTCTAATTATGACCTTTCTCGTTTGAAAGCCGATGCGAATGGTTTGAAAGTAAATTTCCCGAATTACATAAATGGTTATTCTGAAAATGTATTTGAGATTTTAGAAAACTTCCAATTAGACAAGCCTGTTGAGAAACTTTTGAAGAATAACAAACTGTATCTTTTAATTGATAAACTTACAGAAGTTGATTTCCATCCCGAAGTATTGGATAATCATACAATGGGGCAAGTTTTTGAAGATTTATTAAGAAGATTTTCGGAGATGAGTAATGAAACATCGGGGGAGCATTATTCTCCAAGAGATGCAATAAAATTATTAGTTTCTTTGGTGTTTTCGGGAAGTAAAGACAATCTTACAGGTGATGGCTTAATTCGTTCCATATTTGACCCTTGTGCAGGTACAGGTGGTATTTTAACGATTGGAAAAGAATGGATAGGTGAAAACATTGCTAATAGCGTAAATATTAACTTATTCGGGCAAGAATTAAACCCACAGTCCTATGCCATTTGCAAATCTGACTTTTTGATTACAGGTGAAAACCCCGAAAACATCAAATTAGGTTCTTCTTTATCGGATGACCATTTTGAAGGTAAAAAGTTTGATTACCAAATTACAAATCCACCATTCGGGGTGTCTTGGAAATCGGAAGAAGAATTTGTTAAAAACGAAGCACAAAACCCGAACGGAAGATTTACTGTTGGAACTCCAAGAAGTTCTGATGGTTCGTTGTTGTTTTTACAGCATATGATTTCCAAAATGAAAGACGATAATTCTCGTATTGGAGTTGTTTTTAATGGTTCTCCTTTGTTTTCGGGTGATGCAGGTTCGGGTGAATCTGAAATAAGAAAATGGATTATTGAAAACGATTGGTTGGAATGTTTAGTTCAATTACCCGACCAATTATTCTTTAACACAGGTATAACTACATATTTGTGGATTTTAGCCAAAAAGAAAACGAAACAACGAAAAGGAAAAGTGCAGTTAATTGATGCTTCTTCGTTTTACAAACCAATGAAAAAATCGTTAGGGAGTAAACGAAAAGAGATTTCTGATGAACAACGAATAGAAGTTTTAGGATTGTACGAAAATTTTACTGAAAACGAATTTTCTAAAATATACCCGAATGACTTTTTTGGATATAGAAAACTTACGATTGAACAACCTACACTAAAAGATGGTAAACCTGTTTTAGACAAACAAGGAAAACCAAAAGCAGATAGCAGTTTAAGGGATAATGAGAGAATACCTCTTGATGCTGATGTAAATGAATATGTAACTAAAGAAGTTTTACCACACTTACCTACTGCGTGGGTAGATGAAAGTAAAACACAGGTAGGTTATGAAATGAACTTTACGAAGTATTTCTATAAATACCAACCTCTTCGTTCTTTGTTAGACATTACAAATGATTTGGTATCATTAGAAAACCAAACAGATGGTTTAATGGCTCAACTCATGGAAAATGAATAGATATAATTCTTACAGAGATTCAGGAGTTGTATGGATTGATGAAATTCCATCCCATTGGATAAAATCTAAATTCAAATATGAATCTTCAAAATTAGTTCAATATGGATTAAATACCAATTCCGAACGATATGTTGAAAAAGGAGTCAGATTTTTGAGAACGACTGATATAAATGATTTTGGCGTAATTTCTAAAGATGGTGTTTATATTGAAGAATATAATATTCCCCAAAATTATATTTTAGAAAAATTTGATTTTTTAATTTCAAGGAGTGGAACACTTGGTAGGAGTTATCTGCATTTGAGTGATGATTTATTTTCTTTTGCAGGATATTTAGTCCGATTTAATTTTGAAAATCTAACAAAGTCTAAATTTGTTTTTTATTTCACAAAATCTAAAAACTTTTTTGATTGGATTAGTCTTAATACAATTCAATCAACTATAGGAAATGTAAATGGCGAGAAATATTCTAATCTCGAAATCATAATACCTCCCCTCCAAGAGCAAGAACAAATAGTTGCTTATTTAGACAAAAAAACAGCCATTGTAGACACTTTGATTGCATCGAAAGAGCAAAAGATTAATCTACTTAAAGAAAATCGCACATCATTAATCAATCACACCATTACAAAAGGTCTTGACTCAAATGTGGAATTTAAAGATTCGGGCGTTGAATGGATTGGGGAGATACCTACACATTGGGAGAAATTAAAAATTAGAAATATTCTATCTAAAAAACCTGATAATGGCTTATTCAAAAGGAAGGATGATTTTGTAGAAAACGATGGTTTTGGATTTGTTAATGTAGCCGACCTATTCAATGATAATAATACAATAAAAATTGACAAACTTTCTAAAGTAATTGTTACAAAAGATGAGTTAAACAAAGCAGTTTTAGAGGAAGGCGATATATTTTTTGTAAGGTCATCGTTAAAACTTGAAGGTATTGGGGTTTCTTCAATTGTAATCAATATTGATAAACCGTTAGTTTATGATTGTCATATTATTAGAATTAAACCTGATAAATTAAAAATATCACCATTATTCTTGATTAAAGCATTAAATTCTTCTTCATATAGAAATTATCTTGTTTCTGTATCGGAAACAACAACTATGACAACAATTTCTCAAGATAAAATAAAAGATTTAATCATTTTTATACCCAATGTTTCTGAACAACAAAAAATCGTTGAACATTTAGATAAACAAACCCAAGAAATAGACGAACTTATTTCTTTAGAACAAAAGAAAATTGAAACTTTAAAAGAATACCGACAAGCATTGATTTCGGAGGTGGTAACAGGAAAAATAAAGGTAGTAAAATGAGTAAAAAACTAACTGAATATAGATTTGAAGAATGGGTAGAACAATCCCTTCACAAACACGGATATACTTCACGCTTATATTCCGAGTACGATAAAGACTTGTCTTTAATTGTTGAAGATGTCGTTGGTTTTATAAAGGATACCCAAGAAGAAGAATACTTAAAGTTATATGCTCAATTTGATGAATCAACTGATTCTAACCTGTGTAAAACGATTAATAATGCAATCGCATCAAGAGGAATTGTAGAAGTGTTGCGTAAAGGTATTTCTACAAGGGGATGCACTTTTGATTTAGTTTATTTTGAACCTCGAAGTGGATTAAATAAAGACCATCAAGATTTATATATCAAAAACAGATTTGTTGTTGTTCGTCAATTACACTATTCCAAAAAGAACAACAATTCCATTGATATGGTTTTGTTTCTAAATGGTATTCCTATTGTTACAATGGAATTAAAAAACCAACTCACAGGACAGAACCTAAAAAATTCAGAATATCAATATAAAAACGACCGTGACCCCAAAGAACCTTTGCTAAATTTTCAGCGTTGTTTCGTACACTTTTGTATTGATAACGATGTTGCTTCAATGTCATCGCAATTAAACGGTTCAAAAACAAAATTCTTCCCTTATAATAAAGGAATTTCAAATCCAATCGTTGAAGGTGATTACCGAACAGAATACATTTGGAATGAAGTTCTAACACCAAATTCGCTTCTTGATATTATTCAAAATTTCTTGGTTGTGGTTGAGGAAACAGACAGGGATTGGAATGAAAAACAGCAAAGAGTTACAGAAACAAAATTTAAGGTATTAATTTTCCCAAGATACCATCAATTAGAAGTTATTAGAAACCTTCAACGAGAAATTAAAAAAGAAGGAGTTGGACATAATTATTTAATTCAGCATACAACAGGTTCGGGTAAGTCATACAGCATTGGTTGGTTGTCGCATACCCTTTCTTCCCTGTATAAAACCAAAGAAGATACAGCGAGGTTATTTGATACTATTTTGGTTATTACCGACCGAAGAGTACTTGATAAACAATTACAAAAAACACTCAAAGATTTACAGCAAACAGATGGAGTTGTAAATCCTGTAAACCTTACTTCCAAGCAATTAAAAGAGTTTTTGGAGAAAGGAAAAGACATCATTGTAACGACCATTCAAAAGTTCCCTGTTATATCAACAGCGATTTCAGAACTAAAAGGTCATCGCTTTGCCGTTATTATAGATGAAGTTCATTCTTCATCAAGTGGCGAAGGGTCAAAACATTTGAAGAAGTCTTTAGGCATTGAAGATTCAGAAGAAACAGAGCAAGAGGAAGAAAGAGATTACCAAGATATAATCCGAGAAGAAATCGAAGCAAGAGGAAAACAACCTCATATTTCATTCTTTGGTTTTACAGGAACACCGAAAAATAAAACACTTGAATTGTTTGGAAGAAAAACTTCAGAAGGTACATTTAAACCGTTTCATTCTTATACAATGAAGCAGTCCATATTTGAAGGTTTCACATTGGATGTGTTAAAGAATTATTCGACCTACAAGCGTTATTTCAAAGTAATGCAGACAGGTGCAGAAGATATTGAACTTCCCGAAGGAAAAGTAAAGCGTGAATTGGTCAATTTTGCTGATTCACACCCCGAACTAATCAAGCAAAAGGTTTCTATTATTTTAGAGCATTTTGTTTCCAAAACCTCCAAGAAAATTGAAGGTAAAGCACGAGCAATGGTTGTTGTCCGTTCAAGAAAGCATTGTGTTCTTTTTCACGAAGAAATGAAAAGGCAAATGCTAACGATGAATTTGTCTTATTCGTGTTTGGTAGCCTTTAGTGGTACAATTTTTCATAATGGAATTGAAAACACAGAGCCAAGTTTGAATTTAGCAAATGGTATGGAAGGTACAGATATTCCATCTGCATTTAAAGACCCTCGCTTTAGAATATTGATTATTTCAAGTAAGTTTCAAACAGGGTTTGATGAACCATTGGTACATACGATGTATGTGGATAAGAAATTAGGAGGTGTACAATGCGTTCAAACATTAAGTAGATTAAACAGAACGAAATCGGGTAAAACAGACACATTTGTACTTGATTTCGTGAATGAAACAGAGGACATAGTAAATTCATTTCAACCATTTTTTACCACCACAGAACTTACAGGAGAAACAGAACCCGATAAACTGTATGATATTGAATACAAAATCAATTCGTTTCAACTTTTCACCGAATACCAAATAGAAGATTTCTGTAAAGAATTTTACAAGAAAACCGATACAGACCAAGCATTACATTCAATAATAGATACAGTTGTCGAGAAATACAACTTAATAGAGGAAGATAAACAGGAAGAGTTCAAGTCAACAATTCAATCTTTCATTCGTCTGTATTCTTACATTTCACAAATCAGTTCTTTCACAGAAATCCGTTGGGAGAAGTTATATGTTTTCATTCGTTTTTTAAATAAAAAACTTCCTAAAAAAGAAGGTGAACGAATCAACATTTCAGATTCCATTGATTTGGATTCCTTGCGTATTCAATACATTGGCGAAAGTAAACTATCATTAGAAGATAGAATTGGTGAATTAGAACCAATGGATGCAGAAGGCTCAAAAACACAAACAGAGGAAGAAAAGGAATTACTTTCTGAAATAATTAAAGTTGTGAATGAAGTTCACGGTGTAGCCTTGCAAGATGAGGATAAATTAGACTTGAAAAATGTAAACAAACGATTGATTGAGAATAAAGATTTGGATGAAAAAATGAGTGGAAATAATTCGTTCGATGATAAGAAAGAATACTTCAACAGCCTATTCAAAGGTGAGGTTTCTGAATACTATGGCGACAGGCTTGATTTCTACAAGAAGGTAATGAATCCAAAAGTTCTTCCAATGCTTATGGATGTAATGTTTACTGATTATTTGAAGCAAAAGGGGATGTAATCAAACTCAATTTATCGATACAAAAACAA
>JBIIKG010000284.1:0-2810 GCA_044233275.1 Crocinitomicaceae bacterium
TGTATGTTTTGTAATTATCCGTCAATGCTTCTCCAAAAGCTACTGCTTTAGCAGCAATCACATGCTCCAATGGTCCGCCTTGAATTCCCGGGAAAACAGCTGCATCTAACAATGCTGCCATCGATTTTGGATTTCCATTGTTCCATTTTAATCCAAAAGGATTGTCAAAGTTATTTCGCATCATAATAACACCACCTCTTGGTCCACGCAAGGTTTTATGCGTAGTTGTTGTAATGATATGACAATGATCTAATGGATCGTTAAGTAAACCAGCAGCAATTAAACCAGCAGGGTGCGAAATATCAGCTAATACAATTGCACCAACTTCATCTGCTACTTTGCGGATTCGTGCATAGTCCCAATCGCGACTATAAGCAGAAGCCCCACAAATAATCATTTTTGGTTTTTCTCTGCGTGCAACTTCCTCTAAAACATCATAATCAACTTGACCTGTTTCTTGGTTAACACCATAGAAAAAAGGTTTGTATAACTTTCCAGAGAAATTAACAGGTGAACCATGCGTTAAATGTCCTCCATGAGAAAGGTCGAATCCTAAAATTTTATCTCCTGGTTGTAGGCATGCTAAAAATACAGCTGCATTTGCTTGAGCACCTGAGTGCGGTTGAACATTTGCCCATGTTGCACCAAATAATTCACATAAGCGGTCGATTGCCAATTGCTCCACTTTGTCAACAACTTCACATCCACCGTAATATCTTTTTCCAGGTAATCCTTCAGCGTATTTATTCGTTAAAACACTACCCATTGCTTGCATAACTTCATCACTAACGAAATTTTCTGATGCAATCAATTCAATTCCATGTAATTGTCTTTGCTTTTCTTCTTCAATTAAATCGAAAATAGCTTGATCTCTTTTCATTTATGAGGATATTAGTTGCTGTAATTTTTTTCGTAAATAAGTTTTAATCCTTGCTCCAGGTTCGTTTCAGGTTTGTGTCCAACTAATTTCATCAGTTTATCGGAGCTTCCTACTCTACGTTCAACTTCATAATCGTAGCGTTTCTTAGGTGCTTCTAAGAAAATTATTTCCGAGGATGATTTCGTCAAATCTTTTATCAAAACCGCTAATTCAGCAATTCTCCATTCTTGTTCATTGGCAATATTCACGATGTGACAACCTGTTTTATTCATTAAATGAACACAAGCATCAATTGTATCATCAATATACGTGAAGTCGCGGGTTTGATTACCAGAACCAAATACTGTAATAGGTTGATTACTTATTGCTTGTTCAAAAAACAAAGGAACAACCATACGATTGTCTTGATTTGCTCCATAAACATTGAAGAAACGAAGGGATGTAACATCTAATCCTTTCTCTTCGTGATGCGATGCTAAATATATCTCATTGTATCGTTTTGCCATCGCATAAGAAGTGCGTGGGTCAACTAAAACTTCTTCAGTAAGTGTATTTTCGAAAGCGGAATGACCATAAATACCACTTGTTGAAGCGTACATGATTTTCTTAACATTGTTAGCAGCCGCCGCTTCCACAACATTTCGAGTCCCAATAACCTCAACGTCCATAGTTTCAACAGGATTGTCAGCAACAATATCGACACCCAAAACAGCAGCGAAGTGGAAAATAACATCACAATTCACACTGGCTTGGGTAACGATAGTTAAATCGCGTACATCACCTTTTATAAATGTTATTTTTGAATAAGTCTCTTTGTCTAGTTTATTTCCGCGTAATAATGAATCCAGCACAGTAACTTGATGACCATCATACACAAGTCGCTTAGCAAGGTTACTACCAATAAATCCCGCACCACCTGTGATTAATATTTTCATGTTATTTAAATTTGAGACAAATATCGTAATATTTTCTATTTAGACGTTAAGTTTTATAAGCGTTTGATACAGTTGAGTTGATGTGTTTTTACACCACTTTCATCGTGAATTATTCCTTCAATAGTAAACTTATCAATTCTTACCATTCCAGAAGCATGAATAATTGAATCAACTCCATTTAAAATGCCAACATGTATAATTTTACCATCCTTATTATGGAAAAATGCTAAATCGCCTGGCAAGATGTCTTCAAATTCAACTAACGCCCCAGTATCTGCTTGCTGAGAGGCATCTCGTGGTAAGTTAATGTCCAAGAATCGAAAAACCATTTGTGTTAAACCCGAACAATCTATCCCAAATGGCGTTTTTCCTCCCCATAAGTAGGGAGCATTCAAGTATTCTTTGGCTATTTCGTAAGCATTTTTCTGGTCAATCGAATTTTTTAAGGCAGGCAATGCGAATTCATCTTGACCGATTTTAAAGTTTTCAATCGCTTGAAATGGGATCATTGATCCTTTAAAAATGCGTTGAATTCCCCATGGGGTGTTTAATTCCACAGTAAGTTCTCTCAAATAGGTAAAACCATCTAACCAACGATTTACTTCTTTTTCGGTCAAAAGACGCAGGTGTTTGATGTCAACAAAACCCACATAATTATCTGTAAGTGTTGTTATTTTGCACCATGGCGTCCCCATTTCATCCACGTTCACTATTTCTCCGAAAAGCAATTGAGTAACCATTTCTGCAGTATCTGATGGATTGACACGTATTGGTGATATACTCACCAAACAATAAGCATATTGAGTTGGCATCTTAGTTTTTTGGGAATTTCGGATGTTCTAAAATATTAGTCGCTTGCTGCACATGGCGCTCGTTGTGGTAAATTACAAATAATAAAGCATCGCCTAATCTCAATCGAATGATTTTAGATATAGAAATTGGAATTTTTGCCTTGCGAATATTTATTTGTTTCGAGTTTTCAATTATTTGAAGTA
>JBIIKG010000119.1:0-8880 GCA_044233275.1 Crocinitomicaceae bacterium
CTTGGAGTTACTTATGGAAAAAGAGGTAATGCTGATGCAACTGGATTAAATGAATCTTTTGTTGGTATAAACTTTGGAGTAATTATTTCACCATCGTTTTATGACAGATGGTTTAGAAAACGAAAACTAGATTAAATACACAGTAAAATGAAAATTGCAAAACTATTATTCGGTACTTTATTCATCTCTGCAGCATTTGTTGCGAGCTCTCAAGAAGAAACGGAGCAAGAAAGAGAATGTAAGCGTATGCGCTTTTTGGCAGGTGAAGAGTTGAAAATCAAAAACTATGCGGCAGCGACTGCATATTACGTTAAAGGTGAAAAAATTTGCGGCGGGTACGATAAAGCAAATTATGATCGTATGATTGGTACAATAAGTAACACAATCGCAACTGAAACTGATAAAGCAAAGAAAAGTGCTTATATCGACACGTTGGTTGGTGTTTATGAAAGAACCGAAGAAAAAGGAGTGTATGATGTTGCGAATGATTTGAAACGTGCTACTTACATTATCCAAGCTTCAAAGCCAAATAGAACTAAAGCTGATGAGTTGTATGCTCGCGGAATTCACAAGGAAGGGACAAGTGCAAGTGAAGCGCACATTTCTTATTACTATTATAACATGTACAATTTGTTTACTGAAGCTGCAGCAGACAAAAAACCTGCGATGAAACAACGTTTGATAACAGAATATTTCTTCTTATCAAAATTGATTTCTACTGCAAATATGTCAGTTAAAGCACAAGAAAACTTAACAACTTACTTTAATGGTGTGGTTAAATCATGTGATGATATACTTCCAGATCTTAAAGGATTTATGAGTTCATTTCCTCAAGAAGTTGAAGCAAAAAAAGCAACAGTAAATAACTTCATATCTTTATTAGAATCAAAAAATTGCACGTTGAGTAAGGAGTACGAAATGTTGATCGATACCTTGATTAAAATAGACCCAAGCATAGGCGCAGTTGAGGCCAAAGCTAAATTACTGACGTCTAAAAAGAAATATAGCGAAGCAATTGGTGCATACAAAGAGGCAAAAGGAATGACTACTGATGCTGATAAAAAAGATGAGCTTGATTACAGAATATTAGTAATAATGTACAACGATCAAAATAGCTATAAGTCTGCTTATAATGCTGCATTAAATGCCTCAGGAAAATACAAAAGTGAATCGCTAAAGATTGCTGCACAATGCGTTGCAAACATGGCAAATGGATGTGGGTCAAGTACGTTCGAAAGAAAATGCAACTATATCTATGCCGCTCAATTGGCTGATCGTGCAGGTGAAGGTGGCTTAGCTGCTAAATACCGCGCTGCTGGTCCAAGTCAAGACGAAGTTTTTGAAAACGGTGGAGCATCAACTGTAAGCTTATCATGCTGGGGCGTTACTGTTTCAGTGAAATAAGTTGAAAAAAATAAAACATATTTCAATCCTATATTTGGTTCCTGTCAGCCTCGTGCTGACAGGAATTCTTTTTTCGTGTGTTAACGATTTAGAGACAATACAAAAGGTAACATACGATCCCAAGGCTCCAAACGAGGTGACCAAAAATTTAAAAATGTTCTATACCGATTCAGGTTATGCCCGAATTGAAGTTTATGCTGGATTGGCAGAAACTTATTCCAAACCAGAACCAATTACTAAATTAAAAGATGGATTAAAGGTTAATTTTTTCTCCTCACAAGGAGAAATAGTTAGCACTTTAACTGCTCTTTATGGCGAAGTTAACTTTTCAAAAGGATTATTGTTTGTTAAAGATTCAGTGCGACTTGTTAACTTAGAAAAAAAGCAACGTCTAGAAACTGAGATTTTATTTTGGAATCAAAAAGACAGTTCAATTTATACGAATTCCGATGTAATTGTTAAGTCACCGCAAGGAGTGCTTTATGGTAAAGGAATCCAAACTAAACAAGATTTTAGTTATTATGAATTCTTAAAACCTTATGGAAAGATAAAATTTTAAACTTTATACAATGAATACTTACAATAAAATAATGCTCTATTTTTGGCTGGCAGCAGCCATTATCATCTTTGTTTTTATTTCTTACATGTCTTACACGGACGGAATTAAAAAATGGGGATTCTATTATGTTTTTGTGATTACATCTCTTTCTATGTATTTGTTCAAAAAATGGATGATGAATAGAATGGAGAAGCACCTTAAATTTATGGAAGAACAAAAAGCAGCAAAGAAATAATCACATTTCCTTTTATCATCAAATTAGAGCGTTCTTCTTTGTTTGTTTCACTTAAACATAATTTTCAAACACGAATGAGATTCATTCTATACATTTAAATTAGTATTGTGTAATTTTTAACGTAACTATTGATTGACTTTCACGTCTTTAAGTATATGAAATTTCTGAAATTCACTTTTTTCTTGTTTTTCCTATACACCTCAAATTCAGGTTGGGCGCAGCAAATTATTAGTGGTATCGTATCAGATGAACGAAATCTTCCTATTCCCTTTGCAAAACTCTTTGTAAAGAATAGTGCCGAACAAAGAACAATAGCAGATGCAAATGGCTATTATGAACTAAGCTTGTTCCCAGGTGAGTATTTCATTGTTTATTCTGCAACTGGATATGATAGCCGTGAGACTTATTTCGTAATGAATGATGCACCTCTCAAACGTGATCTTCAACTATTTCCTACAAAAATTCAAGATATTGAAGATGTAGAAGTCTCTGTTAAAAAAACTAATCCAGGGCGAGAAATAATGCTGGAAGTCGTAAAAAAACGTGACCAAATAAACCCATGGAATTACGCTCATTCTGTCGACGGATATATCAAAGCAACTGAAAAAATAGATCGCAAGGAACCTAAAGAGAAAGATAAAAAGAACGATGAATCAGAGATTGATCCAAACGGTATTGAGGATCCTTTCGCTGCAGAAAAGAAGAAACAAGAACAATTAGCAAATGATATGAACTTGGTAGAAGTTCAATTCAATCGCTATTATGCTCCGCAAAACAAAGTCAAAGAAATTAGAAATGCCTATGAAAAAAGAGGTATTGATCGAAATCTGTACTATACAACCACTGTTAAATCGAATTTCAATTTCTTTGAGAATCTATTACATTTAGATGATTTACATCAAACACCTGTTAGTTCTCCAATTTCAGGTCCAGGAATTCTTTCGTATAAATACAGATTAGAAAAACAATATGAAGAAGATGGACATTTAATTCACCTCATCAAAATCATCCCAAGAAGTACTTCAACCACAACCTTAGAAGGGTATATTTGGGTAATAGATTCATTGTGGTTGGTGCAGAAGTTAGAATTGACAATGCAAAAAGGAAATCTATTGGTGTATGACTATTTTACAATTACACAAGAATTTGACCATCCCGGTGATACACTTTGCGTCTTGAAAAATCAGGTGCTGAATTATGGAGTGAAGTACAAAGACGAAACATCAACTTGCGTTACATCTGCTACATTTTCAAATTACGTTTTCAATGCAACCTTTGCCAATAAATTTTTCAATAATGAACTTGCTGTAACAGAGAAAGAAGCATACGACAAAGACACAAGTTTTTGGTCACAAACAAGAACGGTCGCCCTAACGGATGAAGAAAAAGCTTACATCATTGCTAAAGATAGTATTCATGATTTTCAAAATCGTAAAGAATACCTAGATTCAATTGATGCCATTTTCAATAAAATTACCGTTCTCAAAGTACTTTGGTTTGGAGTAGATCATCGAAATAGAGACAAACGATACCAGTGGACAATTAGTTCGATTGCTGCAGTTGCCCGCCCTTTATATATTGCGGGTCCACGAGTAGCTCCTAGTTTCTATTATTTCAAAAAATGGGCTGATGAACGCTCGATTGATTCATATATAGAAACATCATATGGTTTTCTTAATCAGGATATAAAAGGTAGAGGGTGGATTCGGTATCGCTATGCTCCTTTTCATTTTGGAACTGCTCGAATTTCTTTTTCCCATGAATTTGACGCGATTCGAAGTTTTGATGCCATTACTCAAATCTATAAACGAGAAAACTTCATCGAAACTACAATGCTCAAACTTGGGAATGAGTATGAACTCTTTAATGGATTTTATGCGGATGCCGAATTTAGTTTCGCCGAAAGAAGAAGTTTAGATGGATATAAATTTGTTGAAATATTCGACGAAAGTATACCTAATAACGATCCCTTGGCTTTTGAATCTTATCAAGCTTTAATTGGTACCTTAACCTTAAGTTATACTCCCAAGCAAAAGTATATGCGTGAGCCCAATCGCAAAGTTTTGTTAGGCTCAAGTTTTCCAACGTTCTATGCGACCTACGAAAGGGGAATTCCCGGATTGTTCGGAAGTGACGTAAATCACGAGTATGGTCGCGCAGGAATAATGCAAACTTTCAAAATTGGGACAATTGGGACATCAAGTTATCATTTACTAGCTGGTAAATTCTTAAGCTCGAAGGTTTTAAAAGTAGCAGATTTCAAGTTTCAACGAAGAAGTGAACCAATTTGGTTTTCAAATCCGCTTTATTCTTTTCAAGGATTAGATTCTTCCTTGCCTTCAAAGGATATTTTTTATGAATTTCACTTTGTTCATCATGACAACGGCTCGATTATCAATAAAATACCTTTCATGAAGAAAACAAGAATAGGATTGGTAGCGGGTTTTGGAGCTTTGTATGTAAAAGAGTTTGATTATCAACATTATGAAATATTAGCAGGTTTAGAACGAAGCATTAAATTTTCAAAACGTCGATTGCGTATAGGTATTTATGGTGTGCTTTCAGATGGGAACAAATCAGTACCTACTCCAACTTGGAAAGTATCTTTTGCAGTTCTTGATGACCGCAACATGAAGTGGAATTTCTAAGTTCCGATTTTCATCCAATTTCTTCATTTCTATTTTTTATATTTGCTTAAAAATTACAGCGCATGTACTCAAAAATGAAAGATTATCTTCAATCAGAATTAAAGTCAATTGAAGAAGGTGGAATTTTCAAACGTGAAAGAATCATTACTACACCTCAAGGGGCAAAAGTAAAAGTTCAAAGTGGTGAAGAAGTTGTCATCATGTGTGCGAATAACTACCTTGGTCTTTCATCACATCCAGAAGTTGTTGAAGCTGCTAAAAACACGCTTGATACTCATGGATACGGCATGTCATCAGTTCGTTTTATCTGTGGAACACAGGATATTCACAAAGAATTAGAAGCGAAAATTGCTCAATTCTACGGAACTGAAGATACTATTCTTTATGCTGCTGCTTTTGATGCAAATGGTGGTGTTTTTGAACCTTTATTTGGTGAAGAGGACGCTATTATTTCGGATGAATTGAATCACGCTTCTATAATTGATGGAGTTCGCTTATGCAAGGCTCAACGCTACAGATACAAACATTCTGACATGGCTGATTTAGAAGCACAACTAATCAAAGCACAAGATCAACGCTTTAGAATTATTGTTACAGATGGTGTTTTCTCAATGGATGGTGACATCGCAAAAATGAATGAAATTTGTGATCTAGCTGATAAGTATGACGCTTTAGTTATGACTGATGAATGTCATTCTGCTGGATTCATAGGAAAAACCGGTAGAGGTGTTCCTGAATATCATAATTGTATGGATCGCGTGGATATCATAACTGGAACCTTAGGTAAAGCGCTTGGTGGCGCCATGGGCGGATATACAACTGGTAAAAAAGAAATCATTTCGATTCTTCGTCAACGTTCACGTCCTTATTTATTTTCTAATTCTTTGGCTCCTGCAATTGTAGGTGCATCAAACAAAGTATTTGATATTTTAAGTTCAACCACTGAACTAAGAGATAAATTAGAAGCGAATACCTTGTATTTCAAAAAACACATCGTTGCAGCTGGATTTGATATCAAACCAGGAGATTCGCCGATTGTTCCTATTATGCTTTATGATGCTGCACTTTCGCAACAATTTGCAGACGAATTATTGAAAGAAGGTGTTTATGCGATTGGTTTCTTTTACCCTGTAGTTGCAAAAGGCGCTGCTCGTATTCGAACACAAATCTCTGCTGCTCATAGCATTGAAGATTTAGACAAAGCCATAGCTGCGTTCATTAAGGTAGGAAAAAAATTAAACGTTATTTCATAAAATAGCATTTCTTAACATCTCAACTTGATTTAATTAATTATCATTGTAGGAATGGTAAAATGGTCCAAAATAACATCCCTTTTCTTTTTGTCACTTTTTATGTGGCAATTGGTTGTTTTATTCGCATCCCATTTGATTAATCCACAACTTGTTGAGACAAACCAATCAATCAATCAGTATGATCAACTAGAACAATCTTTTGAATTAAATGCAAATTGTGAAATGCTTGAGGATCCATCAAGCCCTAACCAAATAGTAGAAGAGGTTCTTGAAGAAGAAATTGAGTTGTCTGAAACAGCTTTTGTTTTTGATCAAATGGAAATAGTTGATTTTCAAACATACTATCTAGTAAACGATTACCATTCTGTATTAACCTCTGATTATATTCCTCCTGAAACGACCAGTTAACAAATTTTCTTTATTCGTTAAATAATTTATGTCGTTTTTTTATGAAAAATTTATTCTCCAATTGGAGGCATGACGTGCCGTCCAGTTTGGTTGTTTTTTTAGTCGCTTTACCGCTATGCTTGGGTATTGGACTAGCATCAACAAAAGTTGATGGAATTGAAGGTATGCCTAACATCTTTTCAGGTATCATCGCAGGAGTTGTTGGTGGTATCGTTGTTGGCCTTTTAAGTGGTTCTCGTTTGGGAGTTTCTGGTCCAGCAGCGGGATTAATCACCATCGTTTCTGCTTCCATTATCACTTTAGGTAGTTTTGAAGCTTTTGTTTTAGCAGTAGTAGTTTCTGGAGTTATTCAGGTTATTGCTGGATTCTTGGGAGCCGGAATTTTGGGCAATTATTTTCCTTCTTCTGTCATTAAAGGTATGCTCGCTGCCATTGGTATCACCTTGATATTGAAAGAAATTCCCCATGCTCTTGGCTATGATGCCGATTTCATGGGTGATGAGTCGTTTCTTCAACCAGATGGACATAACACGTTGTCAGAATTGATGTACGCGGCTAAGTCTTTGCATCCAGGAGCTGTAACAGTGAGTGTTTTATCACTTGTTATTCTTATTCTTTTTGACAAGCCGTTTCTGAAAAGGTTTGCCGTTTTCAAAATCCTACCTGGCGCTCTTTTCGTCGTTGTTCTGGGAATATTAGCCAATTTACTGTTCGTACAAATTGATCCTTCTTGGGTGATTAGTGGCAAACACCTGGTGAACCTGCCTGTTGCGCATTCTATGAATGAATTAGGTTCGTTCTTAACAATGCCTAATTTTTCCCATCTTACAAATCCAAACGTGTATATAATCGGAGGTACAATAGCATTAGTCGGGAGTTTAGAATCGCTCCTTAGTGTTGAAGCAACCGACAAACTTGATCCTGAGAAACGCTATACCCCAACAAACCGTGAATTGAAAGCACAGGGAGTTGGGAATATTGTTTCTGGATTGTTAGGTGGATTACCCATTACTCAGGTAATTGTAAGAAGTTCTGCTAATATTAATTCTGGAGGAAAGAGCAAATTATCAACTATTCTCCATGGTTTGCTCTTATTACTTTCGGTAATTTTTATTCCTTGGATACTAAATATGATTCCATTAGCATCCCTGGCGGCCATTCTTTTGTTGGTGGGTTATAAATTGTCAAAAATTTCACTTTATAAACAAATGTATAAAATTGGTTTTGAACAATTTATACCATTTATAACAACAGTTATAACTGTGTTGTTTACCGATTTATTAACCGGAATAATGGTCGGAATAGCTTTTGCAATTTTCTATATTCTTCGAAAAAATTACCGAAACAATTTTACCGTAGAACGAAGTAACGAAAACGACAAACCTATTGTTCGTGTTTTTCTGTCCGAAGAGGTAACATTCTTAAATAAAAGTGGTATTTTAGAATTCATTGACAGTCTCGAAGAGAATTCTCAACTAATAATTGACGGATCGAATTGTACTAAAATAGATTACGATGTGTTAGAAATTATTGAAAATTTCAAACAACATGGTTCTCAATTAAAAAATATAACACTTGAAACTATTAACATTCCAGAAGTAAGAGTTTCTTCTGGACATTAAACTTAAATATAATGGAAAAATATTATAACCAATTAATCGAGAACAACAAGGAATGGGTAGCTTCTAAAACTAAAGTTGATCCAGAATATTTCAAACGTCTAGCAAATGGTCAACAACCACCCATACTTTGGATTGGTTGCGCTGATAGTCGAGTGCCGGCAAATGAAATTATTGGAGCTCAACCAGGCGAAGTGTTTGTGCATCGTAATATTGCAAACATGGTAATACATACTGATATGAGTATGCTAAGTGTACTAGATTACGCTGTAAATGTTTTAAAGGTGAAACATATCATCGTCTGTGGTCACTACGGGTGTGGTGGTGTTGCGGCAGCGATGACGAATAAACATTTCGGTCTAATTGACAACTGGATTCGTCATATTAAAGATGTTTACCGTTTTCATCACGAAGAACTAAACTATATTAAAGACGAAAAGACGCGATTAAATAGATTTATTGAATTGAATGTAGTTGAACAAGTAAATGACCTTGCAAAAACATCTATCATTCAAAGTGCTTGGGAGAAAGATCAAAAAATTCATATTCACGGCTGGGTTTACGATGTTGCTGATGGTTTTGTAAAAGACTTAGGAATCAATTTGACAGATAATAACAGCTTACAAGATGTATATCAATTAGAGATTTAATATCTTTCGGAATCAAAGCAACATATGATTCCAGAAGTTCAAGCATTGGCTGTCTTATATAAAACAGCGGCAAATAGTGAAAGGTCCCTTGCCATGTCGAAATA
>JBIIKG010000285.1:0-2795 GCA_044233275.1 Crocinitomicaceae bacterium
TGACAATAATTCTTTATCCTTCAATTGAACCTTAGTCAATTTTTCGTTGTCGCTTAGAATACTATTATTTTCAATTGCAGTCATCTCACTTGCAAAATCTGGAGCAATTTCTGTTAACAACTGTTCACTCGTTATTTGTGAAGCATTCACAGCAAGATTCGCTTCTTTTTGATCTATACTTTCGGTCTTTTCCTTTTCAATAGCCTCTAAACTTGCCAATTCAGTTTTTATTTCCTGATTGTTTGGATCATTGTCCAATTGCTCTTTCAATTCTACTATGCGATCAGTTACTTTATTAAGAAGCTCTTTATCTACTGTTAAGAGTGCTTTATTTTTCTCATCAGCTCTAAGTGAAGGATTATTTTGAATCGATTTTACGCGACTTTCATATTCATTATCCAAGTTAGCAATCACTTTCTCTTTATCTACTACTGCTATTTCTGGACTAGATTCTAAACGCGTAAGTTCTTCTCTATTCGCACTTAATTCAGTTGCCGTTTCTGTGCGTAATTCTTTCAAGGCCTTCAGTTCATCTTGAATTCGTTTGTTATTCGGGTCAGCCTTTAGCTGCTTCTCTAACTCAAGCGCTCGTTTATCAATTTTAGCCAAAAGCTGTTGCTCCTCCCTAATCATTGCCTCAATTTTCTGTTTTTCTGCTAATTGCCGATCAGACTTAATCCTACTCAATCGGGCTTCATAGCCATCATCAACCGTTGCTAAAATTTCATTTCTTGTGATAGTGGAGGCAGGTTCAGCATTTTCAAGCTTGGTGATTTCGTTTTTCGTGTTTGCAAGCGAAGAAGTAATCTCATTTTTCAAAGTTCTAAACGCTTTGATTTCATCCGTAATTTTCTTGTTGGTTGGATCATTCTTTAGTTGCTTTTCTAGATCAACCAAACGAGAATCAATACGATTTAACAATTGTTCTTCTTCTTTCGCAATAGCAGTGAATCGCTGAATTTTAGACAGATTATTATCCGTTTTTAGTGCTTCTTTTCTAGTCGAATATCCAGAATCGATTGCTTTCAAAGCGCCTTCTTTCGAAGTAACGACTAACTTGTTTTGCTGTTTTGCCTCTATTTGACTGAATCGTTCTGCAACTACTTTTTCTTTCTGATCTTTTAATTCAGTTAATACCTTTTGTCGCTGCTGAAGATTTTTATCATTCGGTTTAGCAATGAGCGCTTTTTCGTTTGTAGCAATTAAATTCTTAGCCTCAGCAATATAAGCTTCATCTACTTTTTGTTGCTCTGTCAATAGCTGTTCTTCTGTTAAACTATTGTTGTTGCGAATGTTCTCAATTTTGTTGTCGTAAGTCGGATCAATTTCCTTCTGAATATTTTCTTCAGTAACATCAGCAATGCTTGATTGAGTCAAACTTGCCAATTCCGTTTCATAACGATCTAATTCTTGATTCACATCTTGAATTCCTTTTGTAATGAGCTGTTTCTCTTTGTTGAGTTTATCATCGAACTTATTGTTTTCAAGTGCCTTTTCAACATCTGTCAAACGATCATTTAATGAACGAAGTGTTCCGCCAGCATTCGAAATCAATTTTTGAAGTTGCACCTCTCTGGAAATTTCTTTGTTACCTTCAATTCGTGTTTGAAGTGTTTTGTGTTCAGCTAAAATATTATCGCCTTTAAGTCCAGAATTAATAACGACCCGCTCTTTCAAGCTAGGATCATTTCGTTCTAAATCTTCAATTTGACTATTGACAAAATTAGTCAGCGTATTGGTATTTGTTTTCTCTGTTTCTTTTAATGAACGGTTTGCTGTATCTCTAGAAACTCTTTCATCTGTCTTATTTTCCGATGCATTCTGAATAATCGCTATTTGACGATTCAATAAATACTTTTCATTTATTAGAACCTCAACTCTTTTTTCCTGGCGACGTTTTTCTCCGAGAATCAATGCAGCTTCTTCGCGCTTAGCAGCTATTTTCGAATCAATATCTGCTAAATCTTTACTTTTAGCAGTTGCACGTGTGTTTTCGAGCGATTGAATGGCGATTTCAACTTCTTTCAATTCACGACTGTAAGCATCAATTTTATTGTTAAGGGTCGTTATCTCTTCATCTATTTTCACAACACGATCAACCAAATTTTGCGTCAAGTCGATCGATTCATCTTTCATTGACTTAGCGACCAGTTCACGGTTCTGCACTAAGTAAGCAATTGCTTCCTTTTCCTTTCCTTCTTTGTACAGTTGTTCAAATTTATCCGCAACTACAGTCATTTCACCCAAACTGCTTGCAGCGGCAGAAGCAGCTAAAACACCATTTATTGAATCGCTTAAACGCAATAAATCTTTTGAATTTTGTTTTAAATCACTTTGTTTCTTGATCAATTGCTGCGATTCTTTAAGGAAAATGTACTTGCTTTCAGGAGTTTTAGCGTTATTGGTTTCAGCTACTTTGTTTTTAATTTGTTCCTCTAAGCGATTGAAATCTTCTGTATTCTGAACAACAATTGAATTGATATTATTATTAATTTCTTCAATGTTCTTTTTATCATCACGTACTTTCTGAACATCATCCAACAATTTTACGGAAATCTCATTTAAAGCCAAGGCATCAAATCCTAAATCCTTTAAGAACTGTTGATTTCGTTTATCCTCTTCTAATTCATCCAGATTAAATTCATTCACATTTACATTCAACTCCGAACGAATTTTAATTACCTCCGCAAGCACAGACTGTGGATCTTCCACTTCTTCATTGAAGAGATTGACAATTCGAATGACTTCTTTTCCTTCCTCTGTTGTATGAATAATTTTTTGCTTGAGTGGTTTGA
>JBIIKG010000015.1:0-28312 GCA_044233275.1 Crocinitomicaceae bacterium
TGGCCGCATAGAGATAGAAGTAAGATTAACAATGTGTCTACTTATATCAGGACATGACACTCAAGCCTCAAGCCTCAAGCCTCAAGCCTTCCTTATCCTTCCAAATTCTTGTTAATCGCCTCAATGTAATTCAAAATTGTCTCTTTTCCGAAGGCTGATTCAGCGGAAGATGTGAACACTGGGGGAATAGCATCCCAGTATTTCAGCATTTCCTTTTTGTATTTGGCTAGGTTTTTCTGCAAGGCTGTACTCGATAATTTATCGATTTTGGTAAAGACCATAGAGAAAGGAATTTGTTTTTCTCCACACCAATTCATGAACTCAAGGTCGATTTGTTGCGGATCTAAGCGACTGTCCAACAAAACAAATACATTTACAAGTGTTTCTCGTTTCGTTAAATAATCGGAGATAAAAACCTCCCATTTTGCACGCGCATTTTTCGAAGCTTTGGCGTAGCCATATCCTGGTAAATCGACTAAATACCAACTTTTATTGATTAAAAAGTGATTGATTAATTGTGTTTTTCCTGGTCGACCAGACGTTTTAGCTAATTTCTTATTTCCAGTGATCATGTTAATCAAGGAAGATTTACCTACATTGGAACGCCCAATGAAGGCAAATTCAGCTAATCCGTCTTTGGGACAATTTTCTAATTTATCGTTCGAAATAACGAATACAGCTTCTTTAATTATCATCTTCTTTATTTTCCTTGTTGATTCAATTGCAGGTCTTTTCCTGACACTTGGCGGGTTTCGTCAATTTCTATTTTCTTCGAAAAAAACCAAACGCCACCTTTCACCTTTCCTTTGATGCGCACATTCACATTTTCTTTTGAAGCATATCTCAGCATTGTAAACATAGCACCATCTTCCAATACTGCCTTTAAAGGAAACTGTAAACTACTTTCTTGTTTCGCTTTTAATTTGACCTTTTTCTCCAAGCTTACTTTGCCCATGTATTGTTCCTCCACGTATACATCAACTGTCGAACGTTTAACTTTAATGGCAAACCAATTTGGATTACTTACTTTCACTCCAGCATTAAAATTGATTGTTTTTCCATCGATTTTAAATCCCGTTATGCCTTCAGATCCCAAAAATTCTGGACTTTCAAGGGCACATGAATTAACCAAGAAAACACTAACTAAAGCAAGAAACAAGAATCGAAGCATCGTTTATTTTTTAGAAAGTTCTGTAAAATGCTTGTAGAAATAAGGGATGGTTTCAATTCCTTTGTAGAAATTGAAAAGACCATAATGTTCATTTGGAGAATGAATAGCATCGCTGTCCAATCCAAATCCCATTAAAATTGTCTTCGTCCCCAGGACTTTTTCAAACATCGCAACAATTGGAATACTTCCACCGCTTCGAACTGGAATAGGCTTCTTTCCGAAAGTCGTTTCGTATGCCATTGAAGCTGCCTTATATCCAATCGAATCAATCGGTGTCACTGCTGGTTCACCGCCGTGATGAGGTTTAACAATTACCTTCACACTTGCTGGAGCTATTGACTCAAAATGTTTGGTAAAAAGTTCAGTAATCTCCGTTGGATCTTGATCAGGAACCAATCGCATGGAGATTTTAGCGTATGCTTTCGATGCGATTACTGTTTTTGCACCTTCACCAATGTATCCACCCCAAATTCCATTTACATCCAGCGTTGGTCGAATAGAACCGCGTTCCATTGTTGAATAGCCAGCTTCACCCATGACTTCTTTTATGTCAAGTGCTTTGCAATATTTTTCTAAAGAGAAAGGAGCTTTTGCCATTTCAGCGCGTTCCTCGTCTGAAAGTTCAACTACTTTATCGTAAAATCCCGGTATAGTAATGTGATTGTTTTCATCATGTAATGAAGCAATCATGTGCGCCAAGGTATTGATTGGATTTGCAACACAGCCACCATACAACCCAGAATGTAAATCTCTATTTGGTCCAGTAACCTCAACTTCCACATAACTCAGTCCTCTCAAACCTGTTGTAATAGAAGGAACATCATTGGCAAACATGCCAGTATCAGAAACTAAAATGATATCTGCTTTTAATCGTTCCACATTTTCATGAACAAAAATCCCTAAGTTTTCACTACCAACTTCTTCTTCACCTTCAATCATGAATTTCAGGTTACAAGGAAGTTCGTTGCTGCGTATCATTGCTTCGGCTGCTTTAACATGCATAAACATTTGACCTTTATCGTCACAAGCACCACGAGCGAAAATTGCTCCATCTGGATGAATTTCAGTTGTTTTAACTATTGGTTCAAAGGGTGGATTGTGCCATAATTCAATTGGATCGGCAGGTTGCACATCATAATGTCCATAAACCAAAACAGTTGGTAAAGTAGGGTCAAGAATTTTTTCAGCGTACACGATTGGGTAACCTGCTGTTTTGCATACTTCTACTTTGTCTAAACCCATTGCTGTAAATTGTTGTGCAATGACGTCAGCAGTTTTATTCACATCAGCAGCATAAGCTGGATCGGCAGAAATAGAAGGGATACGCAATAAGTCGAACAGTTCATTTAAAAAACGGTCTTTGTTCTCTGAAATATAATCTTGAGTTGTTTTCATTTTTGTGAAATTTTTACTTGAAGAATGCCAAAATTCGCAAATATTCTTGAAAAAGAGGGGTTTTTCTGTTTTTTTAATTTGTCTGATGCAACCAATTTATATCTTTGCAAGTCTTGATGTCATTAAACGACTTTTATTATGAAAATTAAAAAGGTATTTACTGCAATTGCATTGGTTTTCGGATTCATTTCGGCAAGCACAGCGCAAATTTCAGTACAGAATACATTAACACCCAATCAACTAGTACAAAATATACTACTTGGTTTTGGTGTAACTGCTTCAAATATTACCATTAATGGTAGCCCACTTTTAGCAAATAACGTTCAAAATAACGTTTCTTATTTTAACTCAGGAACAACATCTTTTCCAATTCAACAAGGAGTTTTGTTAACTACTGGCGCTGGAATCGGAGCGGTTGGACCTAATAACTCAACTTCTCAAACGAATGGAGGTACCCCTTCAGTTGCTACTGACGTTGATTTGAATAATATCGCAAACGGAACAGTTACAAACGGTGTAGTATTAGAATTCGATTTCGTTCCTGCAGGGGATACGATTTCATTTAATTACATTTTTGGATCAGAAGAATATCCCGAATTTTCTCCATCAAATTATAACGATGCATTTGGCTTTTTTTTAACTGGACCGAGTCCAAGTGGACCAGCTTATGCTTCTACAAATCTTGCTTTAATCCCGGGAACAACTATCCCAGTAACTATTAATAATGTGGGTGATGCAAGTAATACAACTTATTATGTTTTTAATGATAACGGTTCAACTTACGGTACAGCAATTCAGTACGATGGAACAACTGTTTTATTAAGTGCAAATGCTTCTCTTATTTGTGGAGAGACCTATCATATTAAATTGGCAATCTGCAATGTGGGTGACCAATCTTATGATTCAGGCGTATTTTTACAAGCAAATTCATTTAGCTCAGAAGCTGTTGAAATCGCTGTTGCAACTGTATCAGGTGATACAAGTGTTTATGAAGGTTGTTCTCAAGCAAATTTAATGTTCATTCGCCCTCAAACACAGTTAGGTGATACGTTAATAATCAACTACACGATTGGTGGTAGTGCAACAATGGGAACAGATTATAATAACTTAACAAATCCTATTACCTTCTTACCTGGAGAAGATACTATTGTATTATCAATTATTCCAGTTTTTGATGGAATGAACAATGATAACAATGAATTCGTAATAATTACTGCAACGACGATTTCAAGTTGCGGTGATACAATCATTTCATCAGGAACACTTTATATTTTGGATTCTATTCCAATTGCTATTACGGAGTCAGATCCAACGGTTTTATGTGCAACTGATTCAGCTTTGGTTACTGCGTCTGCAACAGGATTGTTTCCCCCTTACACTTATAGTTGGCAAGGCGGACAAACGGGATCACCCGCCTATTTCCCATCAATTCAAGGTGTGTTGACAGGCACAGTTGATTACATTGTTACGGCAACGAACTCTTGTGGTTATTCAAATACGGATACTGTAACAATTACCTTGAACCAAACGTTGATTGTCGATACCCTCATGATGTGGCCTGCTTCATGTGACCCAATTGGAGCAGTATCTGCAGTAATTCAAGGGCAAACAGGCGTTCCATTATACAATTGGACAGGCCCAGGGCCAAACAATCCTAATTTTATTAATGCATCTGTTTGGGAAAACCTTTCTTCAGGGTGGTATTATTTTACAGTAACTGACAATGTTTGTTCAGCAAATGATAGTGTTTTTGTAGATATCTTACCTCCTCCAATAGCTGATATTACTGCAACTCCTGAATTTGGATGCTCACCGTTAACAGTGAACTTCACTAACGACAGTCAAAATGCTTCTAATTTTGCTTGGGACTTTGGAAATGGACAAACAACTAACTTAGGTACAACTGCTTCTCAATCTCAAACTTACACTTCATCTGCGGTTATTCAATTGATTGCAAGTGAAGGAAACTGTCGCGATACTGCGTATGCTTTTGTTACAATTAGCATTTGTGGATGTACTGATCCTTATGCTTTAAATTATAATCCATTAGCAAACGCGGATGATGGAAGTTGTTATTACCCAGCACCAACAGTTGAAGTGCCAAATGTATTTTCACCAAACGGCGATGGTACGAATGAATTGTTCTTCTTGAATACTACGAATGCAACAAAGATCTCTTTAACAATTTTGAACCGTTGGGGAAATGTAGTATATGAAGGATCTGGAATCAATCCAGCTTGGAATGGTAAATCTCAAAATGGCAATGAAGCTGGTGATGGAGTTTATTTCTACAAATACCGCGTTGATGGTCTTCAAGAACAATTTTTAGAAGGTCACGGTTTCTTGACTTTAGTTCGTTAATTGAATATATATACAAAAAAGGAGGTCATTTTGACCTCCTTTTTTGTGCTGTGTATGTTTCTTAATACAAGAAGTTGTTATATGGGTATCGAATTTTAAAGATGGTTTTTACTTGTTCGTAAATGACTTCTTTCAGCTCCTCAACATTCTCTTTATTCTGAGCAGAAATGAACACACATCCTTTATTATTCAATTTAGACATCCAAGTTTTCTCTAGTTCCTCCAAGGTGTAATTCTCTTTAGTCTTCGGACTTGGATCATCTGGATCTTTTTCCTCGTGCTGATAAGCATCAATCTTGTTAAACACCAAGATAGTTGGTTTCTCTGTTTTATCCAGTTCATTCAATGTTTCGTTTACTACATTAATATGATCTTCAAAATTGGGATGAGAAATATCCACCACATGCACCAATAAATCAGCTTCCCGAACTTCATCTAAAGTTGATTTGAATGAATCTACTAATTGCGGTGGTAATTTACGTATGAATCCAACGGTATCGGTTAATAAGAAAGGTAAATTATGAATAACAACCTTTCGAACGGTTGTGTCGAGTGTTGCAAATAACTTATTTTCCGCAAATACTTCCGACTTAGATAATAAATTCATTAAGGTACTTTTCCCAACATTGGTATAGCCTACAAGTGCAACGCGCACCAATTGACCGCGGTTGCCTCGTTGGATAGCCATTTGCTTGTCAATGTCCTTAAGACGCTCTTTCATGAGGGATATACGCATCTGGATGATTCGTCTATCCGATTCAATTTGTGATTCACCTGGACCTCTTAATCCAATTCCTCCTTTTTGTCGTTCAAGATGGGTCCACATTCTAGTCAATCGGGGTAACATGTATTGCAATTGTGCTAATTCAACCTGAGTTTTCGCATGAAATGTGCGCGCACGACTAGCAAAAATATCAAGTATTAAAATGTTTCGATCAAGGATTTTACATTCCAATACTTTTTCAATATTTCTTAATTGTGAGGGAGAAAGTTCATCATCAAAAATCACCAATTCGATGTTGTGTTCTTTAATGTAATCGCGAATTTCTTCCATTTTACCCTTACCAACATATGTTTTCGGGTTGGGATATGGCATTTTTTGTAAAAATTTCTTTTCTGTAATAGCACCGGCTGTTTCAGCAAGAAATTCTAATTCGTCTAAATATTCATGTGCAATGGTTTCGTTGATATCAGATGAAATAACACCCACCAACACACATATTTCCTCAACGGCATCCACCGTTACGTGACCCTCATCCATTGTATTATCTCAATTGTATAACGTAATTTATGACTGAATCCATGTTTTCCTTTGTCTCCAGTAGTTCTTTCATGGCTGGCATTCCATTTCTACCATTCGATAAAATGGTTCTTAGCTGTTTTACTGATAAGCTTGATTTGCTTAAATCGGAAGCACCACTTGCACCTAATTTGCCATCAATACCATGGCATGAAGTACAATGCGTTGTATACAATTGTTCGCCAGTTTGACTTGTTTTGTCCAACTGTTCAGTTTTTTTATTTGTCGAATCATTGGATGATTGACAACCAAAAAGAAAAAGCGTAAGCGTAAAAAAGGTAATTTTCATTAGAACCATTTACCGCCTAATGCCTCTCTAAATGGCCAAGGAATAGAAGCTATGATTATAATAAGTCCAATTGTGTACCATGTGATAATTCGGCTATGCTTCATTGCAGGTGTGCTTGCGTTTTCAGCTTTTTTGCGACCAATTGTAAAAATAGCGATAGCGATTACCATTCCTAGGATATGCTCCAAACCATAGAATCGGAATAAATCAATTTTCATCCATCCTTCAGAAAAATTCACTTTTGGAGAGATGAAGTACAATATAAACCCAATTAATAGTTGAACATGCAAGGATACCATTGCAAATAAGTTCAACATTTTATCTTTTTTCAAATATTCACCCTTGTTTTTAGAAAGGAGTGCATTGATGATAGCATAAACAATTAGAATCAGTGCGATCCAACGTAATCCCGAGTGTGCGTGTGCTAGTGCATTCATAATTTTAATTTTTTACAAAAATAGCTAAAAGTTTCCACCCTCCTCTTGAATGTTACAGGAGGATTTTTAATTAATTTCACGCTCTTATCTTCTTTCAATCGTATGAAGTATTTATTTTTAGTATTATTTATCAGTGCTTTACCAGTTTTCGGCCAAGTCAGTCCGCAAAATGGTGTCTCTGATTCGAAAGCGCAGTTTTACGCACTGAAGAATGCAACAATTTTTGTTTCTCCCACGAAAACCATCAACAACGGGACTTTATTGATCCAAGATGATCAAATTGTTGATGCGGGTACCTTTGTGATTATTCCTGATGGTGCTGTAGTGATTGATTGCAAAGGGACTGTAATTATGCCTGCATTTATTGAAACCAATACCGCTGTAGGTCTGCCAAAACCCACAGCAAGTGGATTCTCTATGCGACCACAATTGGAATCCTCAAAAAAGGGTGCTTATTATTGGAATGAAGCAGTTCATCCTGAAGTGAATGCGTCTAATCTCTACGATATTGATGTTAAAGCAAATGAAGTACTCATTAAGATGGGTTTTGGATTGGCGATTACACATGTGCAGGATGGTTTAGTGCAAGGCACCGGATCGATGATTTCGCTTGGAACGAATAATACGCACAAACAACTTGTTCATCCATATGCAGCGCAGTTCTATTCCTTCGAAAAAGGAATCTCGAAACAAACTTACCCTTCATCTCAAATGGGGTCAATCGCTTTATTGCGCCAATCTTTTTACGATATGCTTTGGTATTCGACTGCAAAGAACGCAGAGTTCAATATATCGCTCGATGAAATGAATAAGCAAATTCAGTTACCTTTTATTTTTAAAACGGCTGATAAATGGGAAATTTTAAGAGCGAAGAAAATTGCAGATGAATTTGGCTATCAATTCAATTTTATCGGAAGTGGAAATGAATACATGGCCATTCGCGAATTGAAAAACTGGAGCAATTTTGTCATTCTACCAATTAATTTTCCTGAAGCTTATGATGTGAAAGATCCTTACGTGGCAAGACAAATTCCATTGAGTGACTTAAAACACTGGGAATTGGCTGCTTCGAATCCACATATCATGAAAGTGAACAATGTTCCTTTTTGTTTCACTTCTGATGGACAAAAAACACCGGAAGGATTTTGGAAGAACATTCGCAAAACAATTGAGCGTGGATTAACACCTGAAGATGCCTTGGCTGCTTTGACTTTGAATCCAGCTAAATTGTTGAAAGTAGACAATGAATTCGGTACCTTGGAAAAAGGGAAGAAAGCATCCTTTGCGATTTATTCGGCTGATCCATTTAAATCTGATGCAAAATTGCTTGAAATGTGGACGCTTGGTGAACAACAGATTCTTCAGGCATTTTCAGTTCATGATGTCCTTGGGAAATACAACGTAAACATTGATGGCTTAATCTACCCGCTGGAAATATCAGGAACTCGAGATCGTTTAGAAGGGAAAGTTCAAACGATTAAAACCAATCGCGACGAAAAGACACAAGCTCTAAAGAAAGATACTTTAACGCCAAAAGTTACCATTCAGTTGGTAGGGGATGATATTACGTTACAGTTCAACTTGGCAGATGATCATTTCAAAGGAAGTGTCAACTTACATGGAAAAGTTCGTTCTAAATTTGGCATTTTTGAAGGGGATGCTATGTTGCCAAATGGTAAATGGACAACTTGGTCGGCCATTCGTAACAGCGATCCAGACAAAAAAGAGGATGAAGTAAAAAAGACAGTCGTTGACACCTTGATTTGCTCACGTCTTTGGTTCCCAAATATGGCATACGGATTCGATGCCGTTCCAGATGATGAAACAATCGTTTATCGAAATGCAACTGTCTGGACAAATGAAGACCAAGGTATTTTAAAGGATGCTGCAGTCATCGTCCAGAATGGAAAGATTTCTTACGTTGGAACGGGGAATTTTAGTATTCCACCTGGTGCTAAAGTAATCGATGCAAAAGGAAAGCACTTGACTTCTGGAATCATTGATGAACATTCACATATTGCTATTGCAAAAGGAGTAAACGAAGGAGGTCAAGCCATTTCAGCGGAAGTGAGTATTGCTGATGTTGTTACTTCTGATGATATAAATATCTATCGTCAATTGGCAGGTGGGGTTACAGCAGCGCAATTATTACATGGTTCTGCCAATCCAATTGGAGGTCAATCGGCTTTGATAAAATTAAAATGGGGAAGTACACCAAGTCAAATGTTGATTCCTAATGCACCAAAATTTATTAAATGTGCCTTAGGTGAAAACGTGAAGCAAGCGAATTGGGGTGATTACAATACCGTTCGTTTCCCGCAGACTAGAATGGGTGTGGAACAAGTTTTTTACGATGGATTTGAACGTGCTAAGTTGTACGAACAAGAAATGAAAGTATTTGCTGAGGGTAAACAAACAACAGCGCCTCGGAAAGATTTAGAGTTAGAAATATTACTTGAAATTTTGAAATCGCAACGATTTATTACGTGTCATTCCTATGTTCAGTCTGAAATAAACATGTTGATGCATGTTGCCGATTCAATGGGATTCAGAATAAACACTTTCACGCATATTCTTGAAGGATACAAACTAGCTGACAAGATGAAAGCACATGGTGCTGGTGGATCTACTTTTTCGGATTGGTGGGCTTATAAGTTCGAAGTTAACGATGCCATTCCTTACAATGCGAAGATGATGGCCGATCAAGGACTTGTTGTTGCCATCAATTCAGATGATGCTGAAATGGGTCGCCGTTTGAATCAAGAAGCAGCAAAAAGTGTGAAGTATGGTGGGATGTCAGAAATTGAAGCGTGGAAATTGGTAACCTTGAATCCAGCGAAACTGTTGCATTTGGACGATCGAATGGGAAGCATTAAAGAAGGGAAAGATGCCGATTTGGTGCTTTGGACCGATAATCCGCTGAGTTCACAAGCGAAAGTCGAAATGACTGTCATTGATGGAGTCGTGTTGTTTGACAGCAAAAAAGATTATCAAATGCGTGCTGCAAATCAAGAAGAAAAAGCGCGCATTATTTCGAAGATGCTTGAATCGAATGACAAAGGTGAACCAAGCAAGCCTTTTGCGAAAAGAAAAACAAAGCATTTTCATTGTGATACATTGGGAGAGGAAGGAACGGAAGAAGAAAATCATCATTAATTATGAGAACAATCAAATTTATTTTAGCAACAACAGTCTTGGTTCTAAGCTTTACTGTTAAAGCTCAATCCAATCAATCAATATTGTTATTGAATGGGTATTTGCATGTTGGGAATGGAGAGGTAATAGAAAGCGCTCTGATTGGTATTCGTGAAGGTAAAATTGCTCAGGTATCCAATAGTTTAGCGACAACTTATAAGCGAGAAGAATGGGATACCATTATCGATTTAATGGGAAAACACATTTATCCTTCGTTCATTGCTCCAAATTCAACACTAGGTTTGACAGAAATTGATGCGGTGCGTGCCACGCGTGACTTTGACGAAGTAGGTCAATATAACCCTCATATTCGTTCACAGATTGCTTTTAACGTCGAATCGAAAGTAATTAGTACTGTTCGAACAAATGGTGTTTTAATGACGCAAGCGACGCCGCGAGGAGGTGATATCTCTGGAACATCTTCCATAATGGCTTTGCATGGTTGGAATTGGGAAGATGCAACCATTTTAAAAGACGATGGAATTCATGTGAATTGGCCATCCAGCTTGGAAGGTGGAGGCTGGTGGGCTGAACCAGCTCCCAAAAAGCGAAACGAAAAGTATGAAAGTCAGAAAAAGGAGCTTGCGCAATTTTTTGCAATGGCAAAAGCCTATGCTGAAACGGGAAAGGTAGAAAAGAAAGATTTGCGTTTAGAGGCAATGATTGAGTGTTTTAAAGGAACGAAACGTGTTTATTTTCATGCCAACGAAATACAGCAGTTGTTGGATGTAATTGATTTAGCAAAAGCAATGGAATTAAGTTTCCCAGTGATCGTTGGTGGTTATGATGCACATTTATTAGGGAAACGGTTGAGTGATGCAAAGATTCCAGTGATGTTGATGCGCGTGCACAGTTTACCAGAAAATGAAGATGATGCGATTGATTTACCCTACCGTCTTCCAGCCTTGTTGCAAGAAATGGGTGTATTGTTCTGTTTACAAAATCAAGGTGACATGGAAACGATGAATGCCCGAAACTTACCTTTTCAAGCTGGAACAGCAATGGCCTATGGATTAACAGAAGAACAAGCGGTTCGCTCGATTTCATTGAGTGCTTGTGAAATCATGGGTTTTAACAAAAACTACGGAAGCATCGAAGTTGGAAAATCGGCTACTTTATTTGTTTCAGAAGGAAATGCCTTAGATATGCGAACGAATAACTTGATATTGGGACTCATTAACGGCATATTTATTCCTACAGGAAATTTCCAACAGGATTTATACGAGAAGTATTCCCAGAAGTATTTGAATCAAAAGAAGTGATACCGATAAACAAAAAAAGCCCCATTTTCGAATTGAAAATGGGGCTTTTAATTTTTCAATAAGTTTAATTGATAATCAGTTGCTTCGTAAATTTCTGTGCTCCTGAGGTCAATTGTAAAATGTAATATCCTTTTGGTACATCGGTAACATTTATTTGTACTTCGCTACCATTATTCCAAGACTCTGATTTCAATACCCGACCCGCTAAGTCAATCAATACAACATGATTCACTAATCCGTTTTGATTTAGCGCAATTGTTACCAACTCATTCGCTGGATTCGGATAAACAGACCAATCGAAAGAAGTGATTTCAGCAGTTCCTAGATTCACATTGAAACCGTTTGAAGAATACACACAGCCAAAAGAATCAATCAATTCAACTGTATAAATTCCTGGATTTGTTGTCACCAATGTTTGCGCATTTTCACCTGGCAATGCACTACCATTCATGTACCATTGAATTGTATAATCAACCATTGGGTTGCTTACTTCTAATTCTGAATTAACATTCAATACAATTGCTGGTGTATAGTTTGGCAAACAATAAACGCCTGTTACAGTATCTGAAAAACTAACACAACCATATTGATTGATGGCTACAACGTGATAAACACCTGATTGCGTAACTGTATGCGTAACGTTTGTCGCACCATTAATTGGACTTTCATTTAAATACCATTGGTATGAATAACCTAAATCAGTTGTAGAAAGAATATTCGATGCAATGTTATAATTAACAAGTGGAACAGGAGGATAACCATAAACGCGCACGGTGTCAGCTGAAACAACTAAAGGAGTTGGATAGATAGTTTGGTTGGTAATAGTGTAATTAATTGTAGATGTTCCCGCAGCACATCCATTGCAACCAGCAAGATTCAAGGTGTGATTTCCCATGTAGTCATCACCAAAAAATTGAATTTCACCAAAACTATCATCAGCTTCCCAAATTTCTACAACATAGGTGTTAGTTGGATTTAATAAGACATTTGTTGCCCAACTAACGGGAGGATCAGTATCACCAATGATATTAGATTGGTAAATGGCTGTACCATTTTCCTTTAAAATAAAAAAGGCATCAGCATTCTCAAATGAAGGGAAACCTCCCCCATAATTACTCATACTATTTACAGTCAAACCAGTCAAAGTATACACTTGAATGATATCTAAGTTATTGAATGCTTCGTAATTAACAATGTACTCTCCTGGATTAGGATAAACTTGTGGAGCCGGGTTTTCAACTGTTGAAGTATTACCATTTCCAAAATCCCATGTGTACGCCAATAAACCTGGATTATTATTTACAAAATCAACTGTAATTGGAGCACAACCGGCTGCGCCAACCATTGAGAAACCATCATTGGTAGTTTGAACATTGTTCGGTAAAATCTCCAAAAAGATTTGGAAGGTAAAAGGATAGCCTTGAATTACAGTTAAATCTGCAATTACCGTTACATCAACTGAATATTGACCGGCTAACAAAGGCGTTCCACTGATGTTTACACAGCCTAATTGACTAACTTGAGGGTTGTAATTGCAACCATTTGCTTGGTTGTTGCATTCCCATGAAAGTCCAACAGGAAGTGATACTGAAAAAATATTGAAATTCGTAAAGTCATACCCCATCGTATCTAACGGCATGACAAAAGTGATATCAGTACTGTATGCTTGTCCGACATATCCAAGAGGCAATGTATCTGGATAAATGCCAGTGACACTCTGTGTGTTATCAATCGTACAAATTTGAGAAAATGATGTAAGTCCTACAGATAGGAATAAAATGAGTAATAATTTATTCATGAGTTTATAGTTTAGTAAAGTAAAATTAACAGAAAAAATGATTCATCAAAAATTAATGTAGGATAGACGAACAAAGTTCATAACTTGTTGTTTTTTGTAGCGTAAAATTCCTAATTTTGATTCATTCAAAATAACGAAGTATTAACGTTTTTAAAATCGACAAATATGGCTTTCGAATTACCAAATTTACCATATGCTTATGACGCATTGGAACCACACATTGATGCTCGCACAATGGAAATCCACCATTCAAAACACCACAATGCTTACATCACGAACTTGAATGCTGCAATTGCAGGAACTGAGTTAGAAGGCAAATCAATTGAAGAAATACTTAAAGTTTGCAAAGACAAGCCAGCTGTTAGAAATAACGGAGGAGGTTTTTGGAATCACAATTTATTTTGGGAAGTTATGGCACCGAATGCAGGTGGCGAACCAACAGGTGAATTGGCTGAGGCAATCAACGCTTCTTTTGGATCATTTGCTTCTTTTAAAGAAGAATTTGCGAAAGCGGGTGCAACTCGTTTCGGTTCAGGATGGGCTTGGCTTTGTGTTGAAGGTGGAAAATTAGTTGTTTGTTCAACTGCAAATCAAGATAACCCTTTGATGGGTGAAGGTTGCAATGGTACTCCAATTTTAGCAATGGACGTTTGGGAACATGCATACTACTTGCATTACCAAAATCGTCGTCCTGATTATATTTCAGCATTTTTTAATGTAATCAATTGGACTAAAGTTGCTGAATTATATGCAGCAGCGAAATAAGTAGAATATCTCTTTTTTGAAAGGCAATCAGAAATGGTTGCCTTTTTTCGTTGTAACAATAAATTTCCCCTTCGTTATCCCGTTTTAAAGCGAGGAAAGATGGAAACAAAAAGCGGAAAATGGATGGGAGGAAGTTTGCTTGTAATCGGTGTAATTGTATTAGCAGCTTTTAATGTGAAACGTTTGGATCAACAAACGGTGAGTTTGGAAGATGCAATTGCCTCAGGTCAAATTAAAATGCAAGCCAATTCACTTGGAACATATTCAGATGAGTCAGTTTTGTTGAAAATTCAGAACAGTACTCCAAGTGTTTTAAAAGTAAAGGTCAAAGCAGGAACAATGTTCGCTCCAGCTGATGATGGTGAACAAACGTTGATTACGATTGATGATCAGTTCATTGTTTTACAACCCAAATCTGCCAATCAACTGAAATTAAAAGCTTATTGCACGGAGGCAAGCGATCGTTGTCCTTCGGATGAAGGCGCGTTCACCTTAGCATCGAATAAGAATACCGAGTTAAGTAAATTGGTGGCTTTTGTTCGAGGAAAGTCGATTTCAGCTCAGTGTTACCAAGATGCTATTTGGGCAGTAACGGATGCTAGACCAATTTCCAATATTCAAGCAACTACTGCAGTTGAAAAAGAAATGCGAAAGTACATTGCCACAATCACGAACAAACCAGATACGTGGTATACAACTCCTCAAACACGAGTGGTTGATGCAAATAGAAATATTCAACAAGAAACAACAATTGTAAAAGGGATGATCACTTTCACATGTGACAAAGGTTCAGTGGTACATCAAGAACTTGTTAAAAAGAATGGTGATATAATGTATAAGAGCGATAAAACGAATACGATTCAATCTGGGAAAGTGGATTTTTCTTTCACGGTGAAAGTGAGGGGATGGGAGAAAGGTGAATACGCGGTTCGTGTAATGGCGGGAACGAAGGAATTAACAAGTTACCCTTTTGCTATTTGATAAAAAATCGCGTTTGAACTGAGTGTTTAATAGCGTCGAATCCATGCAGCAAACAAATGAGTAACAAAGGCAGGAAAGGTGTTAAGTACCTTTCTTCATTCAACCGTTGGATGTAAATCAAATAGAAAAACGTCAGGCAGATAAAGGCTGATAATACCGTCAACTTATCGAACTTGAAGCGAAAGAACAACATGAATGCTGCCAGAAATCCAAGATTTATCAATATGACACTCAGTAAACGGAGTAATTCAATCAATGGATTTCCTCTCAAGGGTTCTTGAAAAATGTATAAATTCATTTGGGACTTCGATAATAAATAGCTTGCGCTTTCTAAAGGTGTTTTGATATGCGTTAAAAACTTATTTTCTTTTTTGAGGGAGTTAATTAACGCGTTTGTATGTTTGATTAACTTTTTTTCCGCGGCCTGATATTCTCCACTTTTAAAGGCGTCTTTTGAGTTCAATACCTTTTCATATTCAACTAGAATGGGTTTTACTTGTGCATGAAATTCTATTGGAATTATTGAAAGCGTTTCATCTAATTTATTATTCTTAATCGCAGCAATTGCCGAATGAAATTGTTCACCGTCTGATTCCCAAATTCGAAATAAGTTGGTCATTGCTTCGTGACTGGGTCTGAAAAGTGTGTTGTTTTGGGTCGAATAAATGGGATGTAATCCAGGAATTTCCTTTGAGATTGAAAATGTGCGCACTTGCCAAAGTGCAAATGGAATGAAACCAATAGCGATAAAAATTGCCAATTTCCTCTCTCTCTTCAGCAAGTGATAAACAATAAAAAGGAAAGGTAATAGAATCATTTGGGGTCGAACCAAGATTATAAGTGACGTTGAAACAATCACTGCAAATGGTTTTTTTGATGGATTGAAATTCAAGTAACTGTAAATGGTCCAAAGCGTGAGAACTGGGGTTATACCTTCTGTAAGCGTATAATACATGAAACCACTATACATGGGGAGCAAAGCAGTAACGAGAGCAGCTGTTAATGCTAATTTTGTCTTAGGTAGTAAAAGAATTGAAATTTCACCAATGAGAAGAATGGAGAAAAAATATCCCAGAATTTGAATTGCTTTAATTCCAAGCAAAGCATACTTTCCGAGAATCAAGGTGCAAATCATGTAAATTGAACCATATCCTGGAGGTCGCTGGTAGAAGCGGGTAATTCCATCAGAATTGTCAGCCCAAACGCCTTCGGATAAATAATTTACAGGAGGAGCTAAGTAACTTGCTTCATCGGCAGTTTGAATCATACCAAAACGATTGGAATCGGTATTTTGTAGGTAAAATGTATTTAATTCTTGCCAAAAGATGGCGAGGATGGTTCCAACAAAAGCGATGACTATCAGTTTTTTGTTGAAGTTCACAGAGAAGAATTTAAGCGAAGTCAGGCATGTTAACTGCTTCAACCGATTTGATTTCTGGAGCAATTTTTTTAACTGCTTCTTCCAATCCAGCTTTCAGTGTCATCAGACTCATAGAACAATCACTGCAAGCACCCATTAAACGGACTCTAACAATACCGTCATCTGTAATCTCAACCAGTTCCATATCACCTCCATCAGCATGAAGAAAAGGGCGTAATTGATCCAGTGAACTATTGATTTTTACTGTTAATTCTTCTTTGTCTAAGATCATACTGTTTTTGCTAATGGCTGTTTTTGTTCTGCAGCATTTACATTGTTCACGAAATTACGAACTAATTCCTCAAATGCGTTGGAAATTGGTGTGTTTTCTTGAAAAACAGCTGGTCTACCAGCATCTCCAGCTTCACGCACACTTTGCACTAGTGGTATTGGTCCAAGAAATGGTACTTTCATTCCTTCAGCAAGATTTTTCGCTCCATCTCGTCCGAAAATGTAGTATTTATTTTCAGGTAGTTCGGCAGGGGTGAACCATGCCATATTTTCAACAATTCCGATAATTGGAACGTTAATGGAATCCATTTTAAACATGTTTACGCCACGACGAGCATCGGCCAGCGCAACTTCTTGAGGCGTGCTAACAATCACAACTCCATCTAAAGGCACAGTTTGTACCAATGATAAATGAATATCTCCAGTTCCTGGAGGCAAATCGATTAGTAAATAGTCCAATGGACCCCAATGAGCATCTGTGAACATTTGTGTCAAGGCTTTTGCAGCCATTGGTCCACGCCATACAACGGCATTATCTTGTTCTGTAAAAAAGCCAATGGAAAGTAATTTGATTCCGTGATTTTCAACAGGATTTATTTTTTGTTCTCCATCAATTTCGAGCATTGTTGGACGTTCCTTCACCACATCAAACATCGTTGGCATGGAAGGACCATAAATATCAGCATCTACAATTCCAACTTTGTATCCAGCTTTTGTGAGTCCGCCAGCTAAATTTGCAGTAATAGTTGATTTTCCAACGCCTCCTTTTCCTGATGCAATAGCAATAATATGTTTCACATCTGGAAGTATTTTACGTCGCGCTTCGCGTGCTTCAGCAGGAATGGCTTTAACAGTGCATTCAACAGCTAAAGAAGCACCAAATACACGTTTCAAATTGAATTCAACTGCTTCTTGCATACGTTTACGAGCATGCAATGCAGGATTGGAAACATGCACAGTTAAACGAATTGATTGGTCCTCAATGATTAGTTCTTCAATTAAATTAAGGCTTACAATGTCTTTTTTTAAGTCGGGCTCTAAAATCCCACCTAAGACTTCTAATACTTTTTCTCTATTTAGTTCCATTACCGCAAATTTAAGCAAAAAAAAGGGTTGCCATAGTTGACAACCCTTTAGTTAGAATGAATATTGTTTTTTATTATTTATTTGACTTGAAAGATTTAATTGACTTACCCATCAATTCAATAATTACTTTTTCATAACCTTCGTCACGACTTCTGAGTTCGTAAGTTACTCCATCAATTGTTTTTTGACCATATACATGATAGGATTTATGTTCTACTCCTACAGACTGAGGGGCTTTATTCGAACCTTTAACAATTAATTTTTGTTCGTACAAAATCATATCTTTTTCATCAATTAAGTAATTGATTGAAAACACATCATTTTCTTTTAGAATTTTCTTTTGATTTTGAACAAGATCAGTGTAATCACCATAATCTTCAATGTGTAAATTGAAATTTGGTCCAACAATTATGTCCCACTTAAAATCTCCCTCGCTATGAATTACTTCTGGTTTTGTAGATGCACCAATGTTTGCCGTTTCATCTGGCAACATAATCATTGCGTTGATTCCATGGTTTTTTAAGTTTATTCCTTTAAAGGTGTAATAGTCTTCATCTAGGTTCATTCCAGCAGCATTTTTCTCTCCGTCTTCAGATCCTCCACAAGAAAGAAGAACCAAAGCCATTGAAATCATCAATGAAAAAACAAAAAGTGAACGGATTGTTAATAATAACTTCTTCATTTTGTTGAACTTATGCATCTTTATCTTTACTTCGCAAATATAATGGAAAAATACGACTGAGTTCAAAACAAAATAGGACTAACTTTGTTTTAGCTAATGAAACGATGTGCGTAGCGATTAAATAACATGGCTGAATATAAAATTAAAGATTTAGAAACATTAACTGGTGTCAAGGCCCATACGATTCGTATTTGGGAGAAGCGCTATGGTTTTGTAAATCCAGATCGTACTGATACCCAAATAAGAACGTATTCCAACCAAGAATTAACAATGCTGTTGAACGTAGCAATGTTAAATAAAACGGGAATGAAAATTTCTCATATTGCTCAGTTAAATTCTGATGAAATTGCAAGTAAAGTTTGGGAAATTAAATCAAGTCCTAATGATGATCTTGGAATAGAGAAGTTGATTTTGGCTTTGGTTGAAATGGATGAAGTGTTGTTTCATAAAACGCTGAGTGATCTTGTTCAATCTGTTGGCTTGTTTAATACATTCCTTGATTATTTAATTCCATTTTTAGATAGAATAGGTATCATGTGGTTGGTTGGTTCAATTAACACTGCGCAAGAACATTTTATTTCTCATTTAATTCGCCAACGGGTAATTGCAGAAACGGACAAATTAGAAATTCCTCCAAAAACTGAGGCCCCCATAATGTTATTTCTTCCTGAGCATGAATGGCATGAGATAAGTTTATTGTTTTATCAATATATTTTAAGAAAAAACGGATTAAATACGGTTTATTTAGGTCAAAGTTTGCCGTTTGATTCGTTAATTGAGTGTATTGAGAAAATTCAGCCCAAAGCAATTTTAACATCATGGCTTACTTCTGTTGATGAAAAGTTCATGGTGAATTATTTCAAAAATTTGGGTAGAGAAGCAAAATCAATTAAGATTTATGCAGGTGGATACCAGATTGGAAAGCATAGTGAGGCCTTAAAAGATATGGTGCATCAAATAAATGATGTTAAAGTTCTTTCGAATCTCTTCACTATTTAATAATGATTCCTTTTTTACCTAAAATAGGAATCAACTTCATTTTACTCGTGGTAATAATTTCTGGAAGAAAAACAAATTTCTTATCATAAAGACCATCATAGTTTCCATCATTTACCCAAAAGCTTACCCAAAATTCATTCGCTAAGCCAAAAACTTCTTCCATAATAGGTTCAATTTTTGCAGCTTCATTGGGTAAAAGTATTTCTAAAGAGTGACGCAAAGTGGAAGTTTTAACTCGTTCTCCAGTCGTTGCGTTTTCACCATATCCGGTGCTGGTTACAATAATTCCTTCCATGATATCATCGCGAAGGTTTAACAGATATACATAGTATTCAGCGACATTTGATTCATTTTTTTCTTCAACTATTGCAACGGCCACATTCTCAACTTTAGGGCCTAGTATTCCTTCACGCATTTGTTTACTTATTTTATGGCTTTTGATATCTCTTGTCCAACCCGCATGTATTCAAAAAAGTCTTTTGGGTGACCAACTTTGTCCTCTACCAACTTTCTATTAACTCCTTTGAAGTTCTTTGGAAGTACAAAATTATCTTTTCGTTCCATACCAATGCGCACAATGGTCAATTTTTCACTCGGAATATTGGCAATATATTGTCCTTTGATACCTCTGCAATACATTATTGGATTATTATTGTTGTTGTAAAGCCATATATGAAGTCCATAACGTTGATTTGGAATTCCTTCTTCTGTATCCATTTCAACTAGTTTGGTCATCTCATTCATATACCATTCGGGAACCACAGTTTCATTCCCAACTTTACCTTTGTTCAAAATTAATTTACCCAAGCGTCCAAAATCACGCGCGGATGCATACAAACAACAAAATGATTTTTCATCACCATTTTCCTTATCCAAACTCCAATAGGCTTCTTGTTCTGCACCTATCTTTTTCCATAATTTCTCTTCGGTATATTCACTGACGGTTTTCCCTGTTGCTTTTTCAATGATAAATCCTAATAATTGAGAATTACCACTTTGATACTTGAATGTTTTTCCCGGTTCTTCAATTGCTTTTTGACGGCTTATAAGACCCCACAAATCACTGCCATAATAAGACTCGGCATTTTCAGAAAGTGGGTTTTTGGCGCTTTCTTGCCAGTCCAGCCCGGATGCCATCATCAATAGGTGACGAATGGTGATTTTTTCTTTTCCATTGCTCTTATAAGCTTTTAAGTAATTTCCAACAGGTTCATCCAAACTTTTTATTGATCCTTCTTCGATAGCGATACCAATGAGTAAAGCGACAACTGTTTTAGCAGCTGAAAATGAATTAGAGACTGTCGTTTTTTTATGTGAATCCCAATACTTTTCATAAAGTAAGGTGTCGCCACGAAACACTAAAAAGGCTTTCGTTTCTAATGATTCCATAAATTGTTGATCTTTTTTTGAAAGCTGGTAATTATTTAAATTAGCATGTGTTTCCCATTGATCAACTTTATCGTTCTGAATGGTTGTATAAGCAAAAATATCACGTTCATAGATAGTAGGACCAGCTTGCCCCACCAAATAAGTATTGGCAATTCCTTTGTACAAATAAAAACGACCGGAGAGAACGATGAATAAATTTAGAAGAATGAAAATAGCAAGGAAAGTAAAAAATGAAAACCGCAGTATTTTTTTAGTTACTCTCCCTATTTTAGATGGTTGTTTCGGCATATTCGTAGTGAAATTGATCGGCAAGTTTGTCTTTTAAAACAGTAGCAACATCCTCCATTGAAACCTTTTGTCCCAATTCATGTTGCATGGAAGTTACAGTTTTGTCATCAATTCCGCAAGGAATAATATTAGAAAAATAAGAAAGGTCTGAATTTACATTGAATCCAATGCCATGCATGGTCACCCATCTTGAGCTTTTTACTCCCATTGCACAAATTTTTCGTGGGTGATTCGTTTCGAAATCAATCCAAACACCTGTTAAACCTTCAACGCGTCCGCCTGTTATTCCAAACGCTGCTAAAGTTAGGATGACCGCCTCTTCTAAAAAACGCATGTATTTATGGATATCAGTAAAAAACTGATCAAGATCAAAAATAGGATATGCAACAAGTTGACCAGGCCCGTGATAAGTTATATCACCACCTCGATTTATTTTATAGAATTGGGCTTCTTTTTCTTCTAAGCCTTGGTCGGAAAGGAGTAAATTATGTTCGCTACCACTTTTTCCAAGCGTATAAACGTGCGGGTGTTCACAAAAAAGAAGGTAGTTCTTTGTTTTTAGATCCACTTCACCATTACGAATTCGAATTTTTTCGTCAATTGTACCTTTAAATAATTGTTCTTGATAATCCCAGGCTTCCTTGTAATCAATGAGTCCTAGCGATTGTAAATGAACAAGTGGTGTCATTAATTCAATTTCGATAATTCGTTTTTCAAATAGTCAATTACATGAATATCCATTGCATCAACATTTTTATTCAATGCTAAATAGTAGGATGCCCAGTCAACTAGATTGATTAAGTAAAATGAACGTTCAATTTGAGTAGAACCCATTGCTGAGATTTCTATTACACTTGATGTATGTTTTTTAACTTCTTCAAATGTGATTTCGTAACGACGCTGATTACGTGGAATTAAATCATTTGTTTGCAAGAACACCGCAGCAAAACGATCGTCTCCACCTCCCCAACCAACAAGTTCGTTATGGTTCATTTCTGGAATGACATGATGCCAACTAAGAAATTTTGAATTTTCATTGAATTGTTGACGTGCACGAATGGCAACAGATTCATATTTCGGTCCAGCATAGAAAACGCCTACTTTTCCTTGTAAAAAAGTCGCTAATTCCTTGGCTTTTGAATGAATTTGTGCTTGTTCAGCAATCAATAAGTCATGCGCTGACTTCACTTCGTCTAAACGAGATGCATTAGTCATTCCTAAGTGAATGAAGATATTCAATAGTTGAACGATTGAAAAAGCAACAGCAGTCCTTGGTGGATTTCCACCGGGAACAACGATAAAATCGTATCCATTTTCAATACAGAATTCTTTTACTTCTCCACCTGAGCAAATTCCAATGATGTGGGCACCTTGTTCTTTTGCTTTTTTGAGCGCAATTAAAGTTTCCTCTGTATTCCCAGAATAGGAAGAACCAATTACGATACTGTGCTTGTCAACATAATTTGGCAAGGTATAGTCATTTAGCAAGAGAACAGGAACTTTCGAATCGTCTTGTACCCATTGTGAAACTATCTTTCCTCCAATTCCTGACCCACCCATTCCACAAATAAGAACGTTGTGTACCTCATTTTTAGGTTGATTAATTGTTGCTCCTGAAGCAATTTCTAATGCTTCTAATATGTTTGCTGTAAATGCTGTAATCAGTTTCTCCATAATCAATTCAATCGGTTGTAAAGATAGTCAATAGCTAAACATTTGCAATTTTTTCCTTCAACTTCCAAAAAACGTTAATACAGGCATAGTATTGCCTTAAGAATCGTAATTTTACAAAAAAATAAAAATGAAAACGCGCAAAGCATCGGAAACATTATCAATTACTACAAAGGTAGTATTGCCGAATGATACCAACACTTTAGGAAATTTATTTGGTGGACAATTATTGGCTTGGATGGATGTAATTGCGAGTGTTTCTGCACACAGACATTCAAAACGCGTTGTTGTAACAGCAGCGGTGAACAATGTTTCGTTCCAAAAACCGATCAATCACGCATCAATTGTCACATTAGAAGCGAAGGTTTCGAGAGCATTCAGTTCATCTATGGAGGTTTTTGTAGATGTTTTCGTTGAAGATGCAGTAACAGGTATAAGAGAAAAATGCAACGAGGCGATTTACACGTTTGTGGCAGTTGATCAAAATGGTGGACCTATTCAAGTTCCGGTATTGGTTCCAGAGACAGACGAAGAAAAGTCACGTTATGAAGGAGCGCTGAGAAGAAAACAATTGAGTTTAATACTGGCAGGTAAGATGAAGCCAAGTGATGCGACAGAGTTGAAGAAATTATTTTTGGAAGAGTAATTGAATTCAATTTTTCACTGAGACATCAATTGGGACAAGTTGCTTTAAATGCTGCTCTGTTTGAAATTTATTAAAGTTCTCCCATCTTGGAGCGTGTGCAATTTTTTCACCAAGCATTAAATCCAAACAAACATTTTTTTCTTTGTATTTATCAAGCAAAACAGAGAGAATTTTAAAGAAAAATTCATCTAGAAGCACAATTGCATCAAATGCTGACTTCAATTCGTGGTAGCTAGCATCTTGTGGATCCAACAAATTCAACATTTCTAATAGTGCGACTTTTTCTACGGCATTTATTTCAGTTGCATAACCATATTTCAAGGTTTTAAAAACTAGGTTATTCCAAACAACACTGTCATGCGCCCAACCAACATCTGGCAAATTCAATGAATGCTCACAAATCAATAATATAGAAACAAGTACATCATTCAAATATGAAACAGGGAACTCATCGAAACTGCGGATTTCAAAACCGCTTTGATGCATTTTTTCTTGGTTAAAGTCTAAGCCTAAATCGGAAAGAAATTCATATTCTGTCTCATTTTCAATTTGATCTCTCCACCAAATGTTATCTTCTTTTTCAAATTTTAAGAGCTTTCTAAAATCTTCTACGTTGTATGTAAGAATTTTTCCCTTGGGCATTGAATTATGAAAAGTACCAATTCCAATATAGCGCGAAATGGCACTGCGCATCGATCCTAAAGTGAATTTATTCTCTAAATCGCACTTTGAACTAATTACGCCCATAATATCAGGATTACCAAGCGTTGCAATAAAAAAGGGCTCGAACCATTGCAATAAATAAATTGCATTCGAATGCGTTTTTTCAAAGGCTACATAGTCGATGATTCTGCTGTTTTCAGTAATAGTTGGCAGTGTAATATGAAAATGATAAGTGCCATTGTTGAACAATACAAGATTTTCTTGGTTGGACATAAACATGTTCAGCCCAAAATTATAATCTGGAAATTTAAGTTTTTCATCAAAAACGCTTGTCTCGTTGATAACATCCAGAAATAATTGCTTCGAAGCCTTCAACTCATCGCACGAATCTTTGATGGTTCTGTTTTGAAAGTACATAGTCACAAACTCAATTGAATCGCCGTCAAAATTTACAGGACCCATAGGACTGTTTTTTTTGGTTACAAGACTTTGAATGTTGTAAGGTTGATCTTTCAAAATCAAATCTAAAATTGTTTCTCCTGTAAACTCAGGGTTTTCAATTAAGGAAGAATTCGTAAATGAAGTTGTGTCGGTTGATTCACCAACTGGCAATGTTTTATGCTGAAAGTTGATATCGAGCTTTCCCAATGAATGACTGTTAATCATTCTGCTCACTTTGTATTTTTCATTTTTTTGAAATCCCGCGTTCAAAATGGGTTCCAAAATTCCTTGTTTATAGCATTTGCGATAATCAATGCTGTAGCGATCACAACCAATTTTTTCTTGTATAAATTCACCGTTAACAATTAATGAGTTTTCGAATTGAAGGTATGTTTCATTTTCTAATCCAATTCCCCAATAAATATTCTTTGTCTGGTTCTCTGTCATTTATACATTTACTTTTTTGGTTGTAATTAGCTGTTTAAAGCACTCTAAATTTTGGACGATTGAGGCATCAGTTCAGAAATTTTGAAAGCGTTTGAACGATTTGTATTGTAAGAAGAAAGAATTATTTAAAACAATCAAGGTGCGAATTGATATTAATTGATTTTAAATCAATTACTTAAGTGGAAAATTTAGAATCTTTTGTCTTAAGTAATTTATGCTTTTTTCGAGTCTTAAAATTACATTAATTTATAATACAAAAAGGTGTATTGATATCTAATTTCAAAGAAAATAATATGGAGGTAATTTGCTGTTAAATTCACTTAATAGAATATTCATTCAAATTGAGAAAAAATGTGTTTTAATCTTGGTAATAGATGACATAAGAAGAGTACAAATCATCATTCCACCAATCATTTTTCTCGTCGGTAAAATACTTGTGATTCAGCTTTCCAGCTTGAGATTGTAAAGGAAAAACAACTTCTCCATTTTCTCTAATTGCTTTAAATTCAGCAGTTTCTGGCACAACAGGAACTATATGACCTGATAGTCCTTTGATTTTTCGTTTCGCACAAATGATTCCAACACCACCGTTTTTGTTTACGGCCTCTTGGACTTCGTGCACAGTTGACATGCGTTGCCAGCCAAAGCTAGCTCCCCATTTTAGAAACCAATCGTGAATGGCACTAGAATAAATATGATCAACTGTTTCTTCAAAGATGGGTTCTACAATTTCACCGTCTAATACTCTTTGTAGGGCTTCATCTGTCCACCAAACGGTTGGTAAATAAACTTTAGCAAAATAACAGTAATCAAAACTGTAAACATTGCAATAGGTATCCTCAATTGTTCGTTCATACCGCAGGTTTGTTTCTACATCTAATTTTTCGATGATGAGGGCCAAACTTTCTTTTTTCGTAGCAACATTCGTAAGATCTCTGAAGGGAATACTCTCATCATTCATAGGAGTATACTTCATGATCTGCGTATCTAAACGTGAATTTGGATCGGAAACCAATTCGGCTTTTTTTATTCGAGGATCAACAATGGTATCTTCAATTAATTGAACAAAATCAGTTATCACAGTATCTTTTTTCATTTTAGCTGCTTTAATATGAAGCGTTAAAGCTAAGAAATTTGCCTCCTTACTTTTTTGAAAATAGTTTAACTTATTAACAATGTTATACAATGAAATGACTGATTGATTATAGTTTTTAGAAATAAAAAAGCGACTGAGTTCAATGAATCAGTCGCTTTGTAGAAAATCTATTTTAGTGTTTTATGATCCGTTTAGTTGTTACCCCATTGATTGTTTCAATATCTACTAAATATATTCCACTCTTGAGTTTACCTAAATTAATCTGCATACTAAATACCTCCGAATGCACTAATTCACCTGATATTGAAAACACCTTGATTCGAGAATTAGCAGCTATTAAGTCCTCGTCAATAATTAAATTCAATACATTTTCAACTGGATTTGGATAAACTTCTACTGACAATGAGTTCAATGTAAGATTATCTAACGAAGCCGTTCCCCAATCTTGGTTGATAATAATATAACCGCTGTCGCCAACTGCAAAAACTATCGTGTCGTTGTAAGAAGATATGTCATTTATCTGTTCATCTACAATGGAATAATTCCACGTTGTAGCATCACCCGGACTTTCAAAAATGGCTCCGCTTGACATCGAAGAAGAATTTCCGCCTGAAAAAACGGTTCCATTTCCTGATTCATGCAAACACATAAAATCTGGATACAAGAATGTTGCGGAATTCATGTCCTCTTGCCATGTTAATCCACTGTCTGTAGAGATGTACAATCCAAATCCGGAGTTGATTGATTCATAACCTGCATAGGCCAAATTATTATTGACAATTAAAATGGAAGTCAACGGGTTCATTGGAGAGCTAGGTGTTGGAATAGTATCCCAGTTGGCTCCAGCGTCAGTTGTTCGCAATACATAACCACTTCTACTTGCTGCTAATCCAAGGTTTGCACTCGAGAAATCATAATCAGCAATTCGATGTTCAGCATTCCATGTTGGGGTGTTTATAGTTGGTTCACTCCAGACTCCTGCTGTCATTTTATTCATTTTTTCACCTTGAAAACAGCCCGAACCGCCAATAAATCCATTGTTCTCGTCAAAAAAGTACAGACCCTCATTAAAACATGTCGTTAATTCAGTTAAGGCCGTCCAAGTGCTGCCGCCATCGATTGTTTTATAGCTTCCAGCATAAGGACCAACAGCTATGAATCCGATATTTTCATTTATGAATTTTAGATTCACAATATGCTCACCACCGGGATAGTACGTAATTCCTGAGTAATTAACGGGCGACCAATTTTGTCCTCCATCAGTTGTTTTTAAAAGTAAACTGTCATTTCCTCCGATGTAACCAACAGTTGCTGATGGAAAATCTATTGCATTGAGTTTTTTATTGGTTCCGGATGCTACTTGAAACCATTCTTGAGCGCGACTACTTGCTGCTATCATAAATAGTGTAAATACTGCTAGCATCATTTTTCTTTTCATGGTCTTTCAATTTTGTTTAAAGCAAATGTAGCTTGAGTATATTGGACACACAATTATTTTTTGACTGTCAACTTATTCAAGGACTTGCCATACAATTAAAAAAGGGGAGCATTTCTGCACCCCCTTTCTCAATAAAAGATATTATTAACGTTTTGAAACCTTTAGCACTTGATTTTCTGTTTCTGTGCGCAAGTTGATAAAATATAAACCATTTATTTCATCGCTTAAATCAATTTCAATTATGTTTTGTGATAAATAGTATTGAACTTGAAGAAGTCGACCAGAGGCATCTGTCACAGTTAAAGACTTAAAGACATCTCCATCTAATTCAATAGAACATTTGCCATTCGTAGGATTAGGATATAAAACTTTTGTTGATACAAGCTTTTCATCGATTCCAACAAGGTTATACATTATGCAATCACTCGTGTCGGAGCAATTACCTATACTCACAATAACGGCATAATCACCGTTTAAAGTTGGAGAGAAATTTTGGTTAGTCGCCATTGAAATTGGCGTATTGCCATTATTGCAATCAATCCATTGATATACTGCGCTTACTTGAGCAGCTACCAAAATGGATTGATTAATTGAAACATTAGTATTAATAGGAGACCCTACGGTTAAGTTTGATGTAACCGTGCTATCACACCCACCAATTGAAGTGAGGATATTTTGATATGTACCGCTTGTAGAATACGTATCTGTTCCAACCGTTAAAGTTTCTCCTGCGCAAATAGTTAATGTTTGAACAGAGGAAATAGCAGGCAATACTGTTAGATTTGTTGTAACTGTGCTATCACACCCACCAGTTGAAGTGAGGATATTTTGATATGTACCGCTTGTAGAATATGTATCTGT
>JBIIKG010000120.1:0-8707 GCA_044233275.1 Crocinitomicaceae bacterium
AACAATCACGGTGAACTATCAAAATTGCGTTGCACCGACTGTAAGTTTTGTAACACCTTCTGCAAATAATACAACTGTTACCTCAGCTGGATTTAACTTAAGTGCTTTAGTTCAAAACTCGAACAATGGTCAAGGAATTACCTTAACAAATAATGGACGTGGTATTACGAACTTCAGTTTCAATAATGCAACCGGATCTTTAACAAGTAATGTAACTCTTGTTCCAGGCGCAAACGTTTTTGTAATCACAGTAACAAATGCATGTGGAACGGATACGGAAACAGTTACGGTTAACTACCAAAATTGTGTTGCTCCAACGGTAACATTTATTAGTCCAGCTTCAAGTCCTTTAACGGTGACTTCACCAAATTATAACATGAGCGCAACAGTGTTGAATTCAAATAACGGTGAAGGAATTACGGCAACACAAAATGGAAAAATAATCACAAGTGGGACGTTTAATCCTGCAAATGGTTCTTTAACGGGTTCAGTAGTGCTTTCACCCGGAGCAAATGTGTTTGTTGTAACTGTTACCAATGCTTGTGGAACTGACACAGAAACGGTTACAGTGAACTACCAAAATTGTATTGCTCCAACTGTAACATTTATTAGTCCAGCTTCAAGTCCTTTAACGGTGACTTCACCAAATTATAACATGAGCGCAACAGTGTTAAATTCAAATAATGGTGAAGGAATTACGGCAACACAAAATGGAAAAATAATCACAAGTGGGTCGTTTAATCCTGCGAATGGTTCTTTAACGGGTTCAGTAGTGCTTTCTCCTGGAGCAAATGTGTTTGTTGTAACTGTCACCAATGCTTGTGGAACCGACACAGAAACAGTTACAGTTAACTACCAAAATTGTGTTGCTCCATCTGTAACATTTATTAATCCAGCTTCTAGTCCTTTAACGGTGACTTCACCAAATTATAACATGAGTGCAACCGTGTTGAATTCAAATAACGGTGAAGGAATTACGGCAACACAAAATGGAAAAATAATCACAAGTGGGACGTTTAATCCTGCAAATGGTTCTTTAACAGGTTCAGTAGTGCTTTCACCGGGAGCAAATGTATTTGTTGTAACTGTTACTAATGCCTGTGGAACAGATACTGAAACCGTAACAATTTTTTATGAAGAGGAAGAGGAGAATAACAGTAATCCTGAGCAAATGATTACGATTTGTCATATCCCTCCTGGGAATAATGGTAATCCACAAACGATACAGATACCATTATCTGCATGGCCAGCGCATCAAGCACATGGTGATGTTTTAGGACCTTGTTCAGAAGAGCCTGCAGGAAACAACAACAATGGTCAAGGTTCGAACTCAAATAATAATAATAATGGAGAATCGAATGCCAGTGGATTTGGCGGCATGGGTAATGTAGGAAATGGTTCGGGCTCATCTAACGGAAACAGCGGAAACGCAGGTAATGGTTCAAATGGTGAAGGGGATAACGGGGAAAGTGGCGGAGGTTCAAATGGCGGGGGAGGTAACAATTCCAATAATCAACCAAAAGAACCACAGATTGTTAAACCAAAAGGAGGTACACCTAAGGGTGGAATCTCCCCTACGCCAAAAACCCCTGTGAAGGAGCCTGTTAAAGAAACAAATCCAGAAGAAAAAGGTAAAGAAAAGGAAGTACCAGTAGAAGAATCTACACCTCCACCTCCGCTAAAAGGAAGAGGTGGAAAATAAAACCAATTTAAACTCAAAAAACCATCTCCAAATAGAGATGGTTTTTTTGTTGGACTTGTTTTACACCATTAAATTTTTAAAAATCAATTCATCTGATTATATTCGCAGCCTTAAAGATTGGAAAAATGGCTTTAATTGGTAAAATTCGCGAGAAATCGACATTATTAGTAATCGTAATTGGGATTGCTTTATTAGCATTTATACTAGGTGACTGGGAGAGAATTACAGGTGGAATGGAAGACTTGTATGGCTACGGAACCGTATATGGAGAAAAAATTGATTACAAAGCTTACGAAGAAGCAAGTCAAAAATTTGAAGAGCAAGATCGTACGCAATTTGGTCAACAACAAAGAGAGTATACACAAAAAGACCAAGAAGCTTCTTTAGATAAAGCTTGGAATTATGTTGTTGAAACAAATTTATTTGAAAGAGAATACGAAGCTTTAGGTATTAATGTCGGAGATGCTGAATTTGAAGCATACCTATATGGTACTGATGGTTTTGCAGTTCTTCCAGAATTAGCGCAAGGATTTACAGATTCAGTTACTGGTTTATTCAATGCTAAATTATTACAGAAGCGAATTGAAGAAATGGAATCTTCAACTGATGCTAATGTTCAGAAGCAATGGGAAGACAGTAAAAAATACTATACAGATAGACGTAAACAAGAAAAGTATTTTTCGTTGTTGGGTCAAGGTGTTTACGTAACAAAACTAGAAGCAGAAGAAGAGTATTTTGCGCAAAAAGAAGTAAAGAATATTTCTTATGTTGTTCGACGTTACAGTGAAATTAGTGATGAAGACGTTAAAATCTCTGATGCTGATGTTAAGAAATACTACGAAGAACACAAAAACGACAAAAAATACGAAAATAGAACTGAAAGTAGAGAAGTTCGTTGGTTTGATGTTGTTATTCAGCCTTCAAGAGAAGATTCATCGAAGTTCAATACTATGGTGAACGGCTTGAAAACAGCATTCGCTGCTGCTCCAAATGATTCATTGTTCGTAATGGCAAACAGCGATTTGAAATTTTATACATCTTCAAAATTTGCTACAGCCGTTCCTGAAGGACATCCAAAGGCTCAAAATTTAATGATTAACTATCCAACTTACATGGATACTGTTTTTAAAACAGCTACAGTTGGTCAAATAGTTGGACCATTTACGTCGAAAGAAAAAATCGTTCTAAGTAAGGTAATTGGTTTCACACCAACAAGAATGAAATCGCGTCATATATTATTAGCTTCAAACGGTTCAACTGATGCGAAGGTGATTGCTGCAAAACAAAAAACAGCTGATAGTTTAGTGAAATTAATTACGAAAGATAATTTCAAAGATTTTGTAGCAAAATTTAGTGACGATAAAGGATCTGTTCCGCAAGGTGGAGAAATCACAGACTTTATTGAGGCTGATATGGTTCCTGAATTTGCTGCATTTTGTGCTACAAAACCAATTGGAACAATCGGAACAGTGAAAACACAGTTTGGTATTCACATCATTGAAGTGTTGGAAAGAGACGCAACGAATTATCCATTATTGGCTTCTATTCAGAAAACATTTGGTGCTAGTCAAGAAACGATTGATAAGCAAGAATCTGAAGTGTACAATTTATTGTATAAGTTAGAATCTAAAGTTTCTAAGCAAACTGATATCAAAAAGAAATTGGATTTGTTTGATACAATTGTTCAGAAAGCTGGATATTTTGCTCGACCAATTAGTATTCTTTCAGAAAATCCTAAATTGTATGGATTTACAACACCATTTGCTGAAGACAAAATCTTGAAGTTAGCATATATGGAAGAAGCGAAGGTTGGTGACATTACTGCTGCACCAATTAAAGACAAGGACAGATACATTATTGCTATCGTTTCTTCAATTCGCGTGAAAGGTGCTCCAACATATGAGGACATCGAAAAAGTAATGAGAAGAGATTTGTTAGAAGAGCGTAAAGCTGCACGTTTGACGAATCAATTGATGAAGGATAAAACGCTTGACGCGATGGCGAAAAGAGGAAACACAACAGTTCAAAAGGCTGAAGTAACTTTCGGTAACCCTCAAATTACAGGTGCTGGATATGAACCAGAAGTGATTGGTGCATTATTCTCTGCCTTGAAAGATGGTGGTAGAACATTACCGTTAAAAGGAAAGTTGGGAGTTTATGTTGTTCGTGTTGATAAAACAATTAAAGCGCCAACAACCTCGGGTTATAAAGTTGAAAAGGATCAAATGCTTGCTACCTTACGTGGCGGAATCCAAGGACAAGTACTTGGGGCTTTAAAGAAAAAAGCGGAAGTTGTTGACAACAGAAGATTCTTGAAAATAGGAATTAGAAGATAATAAAAAAGGCTCCTTATTTGGAGCCTTTTTTATTGCACTAAAGGGGAATATTTATTTCCAGGTAGAGATTTAATCAATCCTTTCAATTCCATTTGAAGCAATAATACACTCATTTTCGATACGGGTTGCTTAAGCATAGTTGAAAGAACATCAATATGCTGAGGTGAACTCGCCATTACGTCAATTAAAATACGCTCCTCATCTTCTAATTCTACGAATAATTTTGGTTGACTAATCTTGTTTGGATTTTGTTCATCCCAGCACATATGTTTTAAAAAGTCGTCTCCTGATTGAATTAATTGAGCTTTGTTTTGTTGCAGTAATTTGTTGCAACCAGCAGAATATTGTTGGCCAACATTTCCCGGGTATGCAAAAACATCTCTATTGTAATCAATGGCTAATTCTGCTGTGATTAATGATCCACCACTTACCTTGCTTTCAATTACTATTGTTGCATCACTCATACCAGCGACAATTCTATTTCGCATAGGGAAGTTTTCTCGATCGGGAAGCGTACCTGGTAAAAATTCAGTTAGTAATCCACCATGTTCAGTCATTTGCTCAGCAATTCGACTATGCGTATTTGGATAAATTCTATCTAAACCATGACCTAATACGCCAATTGTTGATATGCCGTATCGAACACTTTGACTATGAGCGCAGATGTCAATTCCATATGCCATCCCACTGATCACTTGAATGTTTTGATCTTGAAAACTCGAAATGAGTTCCTCACAAATCGTTTTTCCATATTCCGTCGCATTTCGAGTTCCAACAACCGCAACCGTTTTTTGAGGGTTCAGATCAAAATTGCCCTTGCTGTAAAGCAATATTGGAGCATCATAACACTGTTTTAATCTCCTTGGATAGTTAGAATTCAAATAAAAATGAGTGTTGATTTTATGTTTTACTATATATGCAACTTGTTTTTCCGCTTCCAATAAGGCTTCAGTTCGATTCATTTTTTTCAATATTTCCTTATTGAATCCTGATTCTTTATGAAGCGTGGTTAGTTTTTCTTTAAAGATTGGTTCTATTCCTCCAAGTTTTGAAATGAGGTGTCCGGCTTTACGCGGTCCAATACCGTACAATAAAGTAAGTGCAATTTGATAATGTAAGTCTTGTTCTTCCAATTTTTTTAGTAGTTTAGGCACTTTAAATTAATTAAAAATTTTCAAATTTGCAATCAGTGAAATTTAGATTAATCTTACTACTACTTGTACCCTTTTCTTTTAATGCTCAAATTGAAGGACTTGTAAAAGATGGAACAACCAAAGAACGCTTGTTTGGTGCTAAAGTTGAACTTTCCTCGGGGGAAAAAGCAATTACAGATGTTGACGGTAAATTCAAATTAAATTGTAAAAGTTACCCAGTACTATTAAAAACATCCTTTTTTACTTATTTAACGGATTCAATTGTTGTGAATTCTGACACAGTGGTTGAAATTTTACTTTTTACAAAATCTCAAGAAATTGAAACAGTAGTTGTTTCATCTTCTAGACGTTTACAAAATGTGGAAGAAATTTCAATTTCAATGGAGGTTATTAAACCGTCATTGATTGATAATAAAGGTTTAGCGAATTTAGAACAAGTAGTAGATCAAAGTCCAGGCGTTTATGCAATGGACGGTCAAGTAAGTATTCGTGGTGGAGGTGGGTATTCTTATGGCGCAGGAAGTCGAGTACTCGTTGTTTGGAATGGCATTCCAATGATTGCTCCAGATGTGGGAGATGCAAAGTGGAATTCTATTCCAATGGAGCAAGCTGCACAAATCGAAATTTTAAAAGGGGCATCTTCTGTTCTTTACGGAAGTGGCGCCCTGAATGGAATAATCTCCTTGACTGAAAAAGAGCCAACAACCAAAGGAGAATTTAAGGTGAAGGTGCAATCAGGAGTGTATGACAATCCCAAACGAGAAAGTTTGAAATGGTGGAACAAAAATCCAACTTTTCAATTGATGGATATCTACTATGGAAAAATGTACCGAAAGTTTGGTTTTACTGTTGCTGCGAATGGTTACCGCGATGGAGGTTTTCGTGATGGAGAGCATGAAGAACGAGCTAGATTGAGCGGTACAATTTATTATCGTCCAACAAGATTTAAGCGTTTAAAGGCCGGAATAGGTTACAATGCCCAGTACCAAGATGTTGGTGTATTTGTTCTTTGGCAAAGTGATTCTTTAGGCTATACCCCACTCGGGGGTGGAGAAGGAACTCCAGGAACAACTTTATCCTTTCAGAAATCAATTCGAGTAAATGTAGATCCGTATGTAAAATTCTATGATAAGAAGAATAATTTGCATCAATTCAAGACACGCTATTATTTAGTAACGACAGGAAATTTTTCTGATATTTACGCTTCGTCAATTGCATCAATGTACTATGCGGATTACCAATTTCAAAAAACGATTAGCGAAAAGACAAATCTTATTGCAGGAATAGCAAATACTAACAATGTGATTAGAAGTGCCGTATTTGGTGATCATATTTCAGAAAATGCTGCAATTTACACTCAAGTAGATCATAAAATAAAACGATTTGATTTTACTGCAGGAATGCGTCTTGAGTATTTTAAACAAGATACGTTGCGACCTGATTCTGAGTGGAAATTGAAGAATACACAGATTCCTGTTTATCCAGTTTTTCGAGCAGCGATTCATTATAAACTTTTAAAAGGAACTCATCTAAGAGCATCGTTTGGTCAAGGCATTCGTTTTCCATCTGTAGCTGAGCGATTTGTAGCAACTTCCGTTGGTGGTGTCATTATTTTCCCCAATGCGGCAGTTGAACCTGAAAAAGGTTGGGCAGCTGAATTAGGAATTAAGCAAGTGGTCAAAATTGGTGATTGGAAAGGATTAATTGACGTGGCTGCATTTATTAATGAATATGACAACATGATGGAATTTACTTTTGGATTATATCCGCCTCCGGGACTAACCATCAACTTAACAGAGCCTGATGATCCTGGATACATTATAAATTGGCTTGGTTTCCAAGCACAGAATGCTGAAAAAGCGCGTATTTCTGGAGTTGAATTTTCATTTAATAGTCAAGGAAATATTAAAGAGGTAGAGATTGTTTCTTTAATAGGTTATACATACATGAATCCAATAAGTTTGAACACTAATCCTGCCTATCAGGCCTCTTTTTCAGATTCTGGGTCAACAATGTTAAAATACCGCTTCAATCATTTGGCCAAAGCTGATATTCAAGCCACATGGAAAAAATACAGCATTGGTTTTTCCTCAAGGTACAATAGTTACATGAAAAACATAGACGCCATTTTTGAAGATGGCATCTTTGGTCAGCAAGTTCTTGCTGGTCTAAAAGAGTATAGGGAAGCAAACAATAAAGGATCTTTAGTCTTTGATGTAAGAGCAAGTTTTAATGCTACAGAGCAGTTTAAATTAAATATTATTGCAAACAACGTGCTCAATACAGAGTATGTGAGTAGACCAGGAGATATTCAGCCACCAAGAAATTTTATCATTCAATTGCAATATCAATTTAATTAGATCATCATATTCTAAAAATTCCTTATTATTGAGTCGCTAAAATGAATATTTGAACCCATGCATAAATTATTTTTCATACTACTATTACTTCCTTTCTGCTCTTTTGGACAATTGACAGGTCGTGTTATTGATGATGTTTCCAAGGAAGCTGTTGTTGGCGCAAAAGTAGTTTCCTCTGAAGGTCAAAAGGTTATAACAGATTTCGACGGAAAATTTAAGTTAACTGTCGGCACATTTCCAGTTACAATTGTTACGTCGATGTTACCTTATGGAAATGATACAACTATCGTTGAATCAACAGGAGAGATAACAATTTCTATGAAAGAGCCAATTCAAATTATTACAACTGTAGTTGTTAGTGCTGGTCGACGTTCACAAGGGATAGAAGAAGTGCCAATTTCTATGGAAATTATTCGTCCGGGAATGATTGATAATAAAGGAATCACCGATCTGGAGCAAGCTGTTGACCAAAGTCCGGGAGTATTTGCCATGGATGGTCAGGTTAGTATTAGAGGCGGAAGTGGTTTTTCTTATGGTGCCGGTAGTCGTGTTTTACTTTTGTGGAACGGAGTTCCCTTACTTTCAGGTGATGCGGGAGATGCAAAGTGGAATTCAATTCCAATGGAACAAGCTTCACAAATTGAAATTTTGAAAGGCGCATCTTCTGTTTTATATGGAAGTGGTGCATTAAATGGGATAATTTCTTTAACTGAGCGTGAGCCGGGATTGAAAGGTGAAGTAAGAGCAAAAGTTCAAACAGGATTATACAGTGATCCAAAAAGATCTTCATTGATTTGGTGGGACCGCAATCCAATGTTCTATATGGCAGAAGCTTATTACGGTAAAATGTATAAGAAAGCAGGTTTTACGATGTCAGTTACCGGATTTAAAAATGAAGGATATAGAGAAGGAGAAACTGAAGATCGTGCACGAATCAGTGGAACCGTATTCTTTAAACCACAGAAGATTAAGCGTATGAAAGCGGGTATTGGTTACAACGCTCAGTTTCAGAAAACGGGGAACTTTATGATTTGGCAAAGTGATACCTTAGGATATACCCCAAGTGGTGGTGCAGACACAAGTAATGCCGCATCAACATTGACCTATAATACAGGTTTACGATTAAGTATAGATCCATATCTTAAATATATAGAC
>JBIIKG010000121.1:0-8698 GCA_044233275.1 Crocinitomicaceae bacterium
CCGTTAATACATACAACACAAAAAGACCACATTGGTCAATTGAAATGAAAGTGCCCGATCAAATTTATAGGGCTGCTTAATTAAGAGGATAGAATATTAACCTGTCTACTTATATCAGGACAAGACAAGAACTATTCATAACTCATAATTCATAACTCATAATTTTTTAATATGCGATTTAATTTCTTTTTTCTTTTATCGATTGTGTTGCTTGCTTCTTGCGGAAATGAAACTGCAAAGAAAAGTGTTAAGGAAGAAATATTAGATAATTCAGTTGACACGCTAACAAACGAAAAAAAGCAGAGTCCTTTTGAAATGGGTGTTGTTGTAAATGAAGAACCTAGTTTTCAGTGTGCTTATATGCATTATCGCACCATTGAAGGTGTTGATTTATTGCCATATCAACAAACCACAAATGATCTGATTGTAGATTTAATCGGGATAACGAATGGAGAAGGCACGAAAAAGAAGAAAGTGACTTTGAAAGGGGATGGGTTTTATAGAAACATCATGAAAAATTTTATTGCTTCTTACAATGCTGATAAGCAAGAGATGCCAGAATTGTATTCTTACACGCAAGATGATTCTGTTTCAATTGATGAGCAATATGAAGATTTTGTTCAGCTCCACATGTTCAGTTATATCTATATGGGAGGAGCACATGGAAATGCAAATGATGCACATTACTTAATTAGTAAGGAAAACGGAAAGCGTTTGGCATTAAAAGATGTGGTAAAAGACATCAATAAATTTACAACAGTTGCTGAAGTTTATTTTAGAAAAGGCTTAGAATTGGCAGCAGATGCAGATCTTCAAGAGGAAGGTTTTTGGTTTGATAATGGATTTCAATGCAATGAGAACTTTTATTTTTCAGATGGTAAAATGATTTTCGTATACAACCAATACGAAATTGCACCTTATGCAGTTGGAATTATTTACAATGAAATTCCGATCAGCAAAATCAAGCATTTACTGAAGTTTGAGTTTTAGTTGAATTCAACTTTTTCCTACCAAATCAAATTTTCGAATCTTACGAATCATCAAATATTAATATTCATTCAATTCCATCTTGCTTTCTTCCATGCAATTTGCTCTTGTGCATTCAAAAATGTCCATGCAACAACACGACTTGTTTTATTGCCCTGACCCATTGGCAACGTGGCTACTTCATACGCATTGGCATCTTCCAATTCACGGTAAATGTTTCTCAAATTCGATTCTTTTGAAACCAATGTAGTGAACCAAAAACAAGAATTCGCATATTTTTTACTTTGAATAATCATTCGCTTTATGAAGGCTAGTTCACCTCCATCACACCATAATTCGTTGCTGCGCCCTCCAAAATTGAGTACGATTTCTCGCTTATTATCAGCCTGTAGATTCTTTAATTTTCGAGCAGTGCCCGATTGAGCTTCTTGTGCAGATGTATGAAAAGGTGGATTGCAAATAGTGACGTCAAATTTTTCGTCAAAAGCAATGATTCCTTTGAAAATAGTTTTTTCACTCTCTTGAAAACGCAATTCAATATTTTCCTTCAATGGAGGATTTTGATTCAAGATCTCCGTCGCATTTTCAATCGCTACAGCATCAATGTCAGAACCAACAAAATGCCAGTCGTATTCCGTTGCACCAATAATAGGGTAGATGCAGTTAGCCCCAACACCGATATCCAAGACCTTGATTTTCTGTCCTTGTGGAATTTTACCGAAATTCTTCGAACGCAAAAAATCGGCTATATGATGAATGTAATCGGCTCTTCCAGGTATAGGTGGACATAAATATCCACTTGGTATCGTCCAATTATTGACGTCGTAATGCGCTTTCAATAAGGCTTTGTTCAGCAATTTAACGGCTTCTGGATTGAAGAAATCGACTGTTTCATCCCCAAATTGATTAATCACTACAAACTCTGCCAATTCAGGACAAGCAGCTTTTAAAAGCTTGAAATCATAACGCTCACGGTGCTTATTCCGTGGGTGTAATCTTGATTTTTCTTTTGGTTGTTCCTTCTTTTCTTGTCCCATAAGGTGAAATTAAGAACTTTTTGGATATTCTTTTACCACAGAGGCACAAAGAGACAGATTATTCTATGTTCACGAGGTTTTTAATAAACGTCTCAGTGTTCTCCGTTTCTCAGTGGTAATTTTTTAACACAGAGGCACAGAGTATAAGAGGACGTGCATGTCCAAGAGAAAGGACACAGAGGACACCTGTGGTGTCTAGGGTAATACTCAGTGTTCTCAGCTTCTCAGTGGTAAATTTTTTAATACAGAGGCACAAAGAAAAGGAGGACGGTCATGTTCGATAGAAAGGACACGGAGGACACCTTTGGTGTCTTTATGTTGAAATTTAAATTGATGTAAATAACCATATTTTCTTTGAGTCATTCTCGTCCGATAATTTATCCAACGGTTTTAAGTTCTCGAAGTGAGTAACCGCAATTCACCAACAGAACTAGTCCGCAAAGGGAATAGAATAAAAAACGCATCGGGTTCATATAATTTCAATTTATCGAGTAACAATTTTGGTCTCGAATTAGATCGTGAGCTTTGTCGGCGGTAGCGGCCGAAGTGCAACGGAGTGCCGGTAAGTTCCTTTGGTGAATTGTAAAAGCGACCTTTTTGCTTCTTTTTTGGGCGCCAGCAAAAAAGAAGAGAAATATCTTAAATTTTTCAACACAGAGGCACAGAGAAAGGAAGGACGTGCATGTTCGAAAGGAAGGACACGGAGATATAAAGTCGATGATTATTCTATGTTCACTATCCCGAAAATCGGGACAAGTTGTGTTTAATAAAATTTTCCGTGTATTCTGTTTCTCAGTGGTGAATTTTTTACCCCAACAAAAAAGAAGAAACAAAAACAAACCCTAATCAAATCTTAATTTACCTTTGTCAAAAAAAAACAAGTGTTCGTTCAAACCAACTCCATACAAGCGATTAAATCCTATTTCAAAGAACGCTTAAGCCCTCAATTTACAGAGAGTGAAATTAAAAGCATGTTGAAAGAAGTTATTCTTCAGCGATTGAACTTATCAGCATCGGAATATTTACTTTGTGATGATAATCGCTTGTCTGAATCTGATTTATTGTACTTCCGCAATATTGTGAAGCGTTTGCAAGCCAATGAACCTTTTCAATATATTATCGGAAACACGGAATTTTTCGGATTAGAAATCAAAACGGATAAACGCGCACTAATTCCTCGACCTGAAACAGAAGAATTGGTGGAATGGATAGTGAAAGACCATCAAACCTCTTCGATTCAACAATTCATTGATTTTTGCACAGGTTCTGGATGTATTGCATTAGCCTTGAAAAGTCAATTTCCATCAGCGCAGGCCTTTGCGACTGATTTTTCGGAGGATGCCTTGAATCTAGCGAAGGAAAATGCAGAGAGTTTGGGATTAGAGCTGAAAACAGTCTTTCACAATGCTTTGTCGGAGAAAGCGATACTAGGATGCGAATCAAATTCATGTGATTTAATTGTTTCAAATCCACCATATATCCCAGCACTTGACAAGCACGAAATGGCAGCAAATGTATTGGAATATGAACCGCACATGGCTTTATTTGTGGAAGACACAAATGCCTTGATTTTCTATAAGGCGCTTGCAAAACAAAGTGCAAATTTATTGAAGCCAGGTGGTAATATTTACGTGGAAATTCACGAACGCTTGGGTGAAGCGACGCAATCCATCTTCGAAGAACTTGGGTTTGTTAACATTGTATTGAGGAAAGATTTACAAGGGAAGGATAGGATGTTAAAGGCACAAAAGCCTTAACTTCACCACATGAATAAATTGGACGCTAAGGAAGAGATTCTGAAGTTATCAGAAGTCATAAATCATCACAATCACCTGTATTATGTGGAAAGTAATCCTGTAATTTCGGATTATGATTTTGATATGTTGCTAAAACGTTTACAAGAATTGGAACAACAATTCCCTGAATTTGCTTTTGATTTTAGTCCAACAAAACGGGTTGGTGGTGATATTACCAAGAAATTTGAAACCGTTGTTCATCGTTTTCCAATGCTTTCGCTTTCAAACACTTATTCTGAAGAAGAAATTCAGGAATGGGAAACGCGTTTGAAAAAACAAGCAGAAGGCGAATTGGAATATGTATGTGAATTGAAATACGATGGCGTTGCTATTGGAATTCGATACGAAAATGGAGTGCTAACCCGAGCAGTTACACGTGGAGATGGAACACAAGGTGAAGATGTAACAACCAATGTAAAAACAATTCGAACAATTCCCCTGCAGTTAAAAGGTCAATTTCCAGCAGATTTTGAAATACGTGGAGAGATTTTCATGCCCTTGAAGAGTTTCCAAAAATTGAACGAGGAACGTGAAGAAAATGGTGAAGCCTTGTTCGCAAATCCGCGAAATACGGCTTCAGGAACCTTGAAAATGCAAGATTCGAAGATAGTGGCTGAACGTTCGTTGGATTCATATCTCTATGGTGTTTATGGAACGGATTTAAATTTTCCTGGACACCTTGAAGCAGTGAATGCGGCTGGAGAATGGGGATTCAAAGTACCTCAATCGAAAAAACGCTTCATCGAAAAAACGAATTCCATTGATGGAATCATGCAGTTTATTCATTATTGGGATAAGGAACGTCATAACTTACCATTCGAAATTGATGGGGTTGTTATCAAAGTCAATAATTACGAACAACAACGAAAATTAGGATTCACCGCTAAATCCCCTCGTTGGGCGATTGCCTATAAATTCAAAGCGGAACGTGTAGAAACAAAATTAGAGGTAGTTACTTATCAAGTTGGACGTACTGGTTCAATTACTCCAGTTGCAAATCTTACACCTGTTCAATTAGGTGGAACAACCGTGAAAAGGGCTTCCTTGCATAACTCAGATCAAATTGAAAAATTGGATTTGCATGAGGGCGACTTTGTTTATGTGGAAAAAGGAGGAGAGATCATTCCGAAAATTGTTGGAGTCAACCTTGAAAAAAGAACAAGTGCTGCAGCAAAAATCAATTATATAGCGTATTGCCCGGAGTGTCAAACAGAATTGATCCGTAAAGAAGGCGAAGCCAATCATTATTGTCCAAATGAAGATGCTTGTCCAACCCAAATGAAAGGGAAACTGGAACATTTTATCAGTCGAAAAGCATTAAATGTGGATGGTTTAGGTGCCGAAACAGTTGATTTATTGTATGATAAAGGACTTGTGCGCAATCAAGCCGACTTGTTTGATTTAACGTTTGATCAAGTGGTCGATTTAGATCGAATGGCTGATAAATCGGCAAATAATTTATTGATTGGGTTGAAAGAAGCCAAGAATGTGCCTTTTGAGCGTGTTTTATTTGCGATTGGAATTCGCTTTGTTGGTGAAACAGTAGCGAAGAAATTAGCCAAGCATTTTAAAAATATTGATGCAATTCGTTCTGCATCCTTTGATGAATTGGTGAATGTGGATGAAATTGGTGAAAAAATCGCTATTTCAGTGCAGCAGTATTTCATGGATGAAGCACACAATTTGTTAATCGAACGCTTGAAAAAAGCAGGTTTACAATTTGAATTGGTAGAAAAGGAAGGTGCTTCGAATAAATTAGAAGGAAAAGCGTTTGTGGTTTCAGGTGTCTTCACTTCTTTCTCGCGAGATGAAATCAAGGAAGTCATCGAATCGAATGGCGGAAAGAATGTTTCGTCCATTTCTAGTAAGACAGACTTTGTTGTCGCTGGTGACAATATGGGTCCAGCAAAATTGAAAAAAGCAAGCGACCTGGGAATCACCATCTTGTCGGAAGATGAGTTTATACAACTTTTAAAGAAATAATGACAGATTCCAACTCAATTTGGAGACAAATAAAGCGCGTTTTAATTGTGTTTCCGTACAAGGATGCAGATTATTTTGCTGAATTTAGACGAGCTTTGGATTTGGTATTGAACGATAGCTTAGTTGAAAAATTGGACATCGTTGTTACCATTCCAACTTCTTTGAAAAAAGTGGATTTACCAACTCATCGTTTAATTCACTTTGTGTCTCCTAAGGATTTCACACTTTTCGGTAAATTGAAAAATGAAGTATTAGGGTCTGTCATCACCAAATCTTACGATGCACTTTTGTATTTTGAAGACGATTCAAAACGCTTGGGAAAAGCACTGAGTGACATGAATATCAACTATTTCATCGGAATTAATTCTCCCTTGGATATTTTTGCAATACGCATATTTTCAAAAGGTGAAAAACCAGAAGAAATGGTTAATTTCGCAAAAAACACACTCGTTAAATTATCATCAAATGAATAATCCATTTACAGGTTCAGGTGTTGCCTTGGTAACGCCTTTCAACTCAGATTTTACAATCAATTTCGAAGCACTTAGAAAATTAGTGCGTATGCAAATTGAAGGAGGAACAGATTTTCTTGTAGTTCAAGGTACGACTGGCGAATCACCAACCTTGAGTCAAGAAGAAAAGATGGAAATTCTGAAGACGGTAATTGACGAGAACAATGGTCGTTTGAAAATAGTTTACGGTGTTGGTGGTAACAATACGATTGCGGTAGGCGAGACCTTGAAAAAAGTTCCTGCTGGAGTAGATGGAATACTTTCCGTTTCTCCATACTATAATAAACCGATCCAAAAAGGAATTATTGAGCATTATAAATACATTGCGACGTGTACTGATTTACCAATTATCCTATACAATGTACCCGGTAGAACTGGTTCGAACATGTTAGCTGAAACTACCTTGGAATTAGCTAAAATCAGCAATATTGTAGCGATGAAAGAAGCTTCTGGAAACATGGAGCAAATCATGGAACTTATTCGTTTACGTCCAACTGGATTCGGAATTCTAAGTGGAGATGATGCTTTGACAATGCCATTGATTGCTGCTGGTGCAGATGGAGTTATTTCTGTTGTAGCGAATGCTTTTCCAGAGAAATTCAGCAAAATGGTACACACATCACAAGCAGGTGATTTAGTAGCAGCCAGAAAAGAGCACTACGATTTATTGCCAGTAACAAAGATGTTCTTTGAAGAAGGAAATCCAGGTGGAGTGAAAGTTGCAATGAAGGTAAGAGGTATCATGGAAGAAAACATGCGCTTACCATTAGTGCCCGTTTCTGAAGGATTGAGAACGCGTATTACTAATGAAACGAAGAGTTTAACCGCATAAAACGTTATGATCATCAAATTCATTTTCCCGAAAGTTGTATTCATTGTTTTGGCAATGCTGTATACCTTGGTGGCCTGTGATAGAGGTGAACAAAAACTAAAAAGAAAGCCCATTCAACCGAAGAAAACCCTGAATGTTGTCAAGGATTCGGTTCAGGCTGAAAATTGGGTTATTTATAGAACACCTGGTACAGCTGAACAAATGCGGATGTTAAAAAAATACATCAATTCGTTTAATGCAAAGTTGGTGTATGGATTAAAACCGATAGATACTGCGTCAGTAGATGAATCCTTGGTTTTAGGAGTATTGTTGTCAGATTTATCGTATTGTCAGTCTTTTGGCCGAAAAAAGGAGGCAAAAGTGATTTTCGAAAAAGTAAAATTATTTCAGAATCGGTTGAATATTATCGATTCAAGTTTCTACCTGCTCCCGAAAAGCAAAACGAGTCCAACAGAAGTAGATTTCGCTGCAACAATGGCGTATACCAATGCGATTCTTGCTTTACGCGAACAAAACGAGTGGACGGAGTTGACAAAATTGAAAATTGGTGCGTGGATTCAAAACATGTATGTTTCGTTGGATGCGCGGAACAATACCAAAAAGAAAACTGAATTGCGTGATTTTATAGCAACGCAGAAGATTGTTACAGAGAATTTATTGTACTCTTTAATAGAAGAGGGAGACGACCAAGAAATTGATTTTTTCAGTGATAAATTAACGCTGATTCTTGAATTTTACGATGAATTGTCCATCCAAACTGATTCAATTAAACTGGAAAAGAAAGAAGGGTATTACCTGCTTTCCGGAAATCGTTCAACCGTCACAAATGATGAGGTTTATGACAAAATCGCGAAGGTGATAGATGAATTAAGAACTGAAATTGGAAATTATGGAAAGAAATAAATACTGTTTTCTCCTGCTGATTTCAGTGATTTCTTTACTGTCTTCCAGTTTGCACGCACAATGTGATTTTGGTGGTACAGAAACTTCTTTGCCAAAAGGGTGGATCCTGAATAATCAATCAGCAATACGAGAAGTTAAGAACAACCAAGAATTGGAAATTGCCCTCGTTTTATACAAGGATGTAACCTATCGTTTTCAATTGGTAGGAGATACCTTAGCAGGATTAGAATTTGAACTCTATGTAAAAACCGTTGTTCCAGCAGCAGAAGGCAAGGAAGAACACCATTCAGAAAAACAAATCCTACTTTCCAATATGGATGAAGCAGATGGTGATTTTATCTTGAAGAATGATCTTGAAATGCGCGTTTTTGTTCGTTTAAAGCCAACAATGGGCAAGGAAGAGAAAACAATCTGCAAAGGACTTCGCTTATTAGAGAAAAAATAAAATTAATTGTAACCGCTCAAAAAGTGGTGATTATAACGACGAAATGAATATCTACAAGGAAATAGTTGAAGAAATAGTAAGTGCAAAAAACATTGTGATAACTGCACATCGTTCACCCGATGGTGATTCGATTGGTAGTTCAATGGGTTTGTACCAATTCATACAAAAACTAGGTAAAAAAGCAGTTGTTTGTCACCCAGATC
>JBIIKG010000016.1:0-26952 GCA_044233275.1 Crocinitomicaceae bacterium
GAAGCAAAAGAACAAAAGCGCTTAAAAACTCAATTAAATAACCAATTGAGTAAAGCTGAAAAGGCTATTGAAGAATGCGAAACCAAATTGAAAGAAATGGATGCAGTTATTGCTAATCTTGATTATTCAGATGAAGTGAATGCGGCAAAGGTTTTGAGTGATTACGATGCAATTAAGAAGTTGCTCGATGCTGAAATGGAAAAATGGGAAAAAACTACAGAAGAATTATTCGCGCTAGATTAGTTTTATCCTTTTCGTGCTTTAGCCATGCGTTTATTGCGCTTTTTATTCTGTTTAATGGACTTTCTGGCTTCTTTCGACTGAAGGGACCAATAATGTTTGTATGCAGCTTTCTGTGCTTTCTTAGCTTCTTTTGAATTCTTTTTAGCTTGTTTCGCTAAAACTGCTTCTGCTTCTTCAACCGATCCCGGAGTTTGCCCTGGTTTATGAGATGCACAATTTGAAAGTGCAAAAGTGAACACTAACAATAAAAAGACAATGAATTGCGTTTTAATCTTCATACATTTACAAAAGAATTCAACGCAATGAAGTTACAATTATTTTTGATTTTCAGTTTAATCTTGATTTTTTCTGGATGTAAGAAAAATAAAAATCATCCTGTTCCGAGTATTACATTTGATATAACAATAGATATTAATTTACCCAGCTATAACGGCTTGATTGGCGTAGGAGGTTATACATATGTCAATGGCGGTTCAAGAGGTATTATTGTTTATCGTCGTGCGATAGATGAATTTGTTGCTTTTGATCGTCATTCGCCAGCGGATCCGGACGGTTTATGTCCAGAACCATTGTATCCGGATACAGATAATTTTTTAACACTTATTGATTCTTGTTCTACTGCGAGGTATTCTATGTATGATGGTTCACCAATTTCAGATTCGGAATTTGGTTTACGACAATACCAAACGGTTTTTAATGGATCAAATCTTTTGAGGATTTACAACTAAATCTAGGGAAATAATATCTTTGCAAAAAAAAACAACAATGAACGAGGTCAAAGTAACAATCATCGATAGAGAGGATAATTCACATGAATTAGTAGCACCAACTGATATGAATATGAATATCATGGAACTATGTAAAGCATATGAGCTTCCTGTTTTAGGTGAATGTGGCGGCATGGCAATGTGCGCAACTTGCCAGTGCTACTTAGAGTCTGAAACGGCATTGCCTGAGCAATCAGATGCTGAATTAGACATGCTTGATCAAGCATTTTTTGTTAAAGCGAATAGCCGTTTAGGATGTCAAATCCATATTGCAGACGAAATCGATGGAATTGTATTGCGTTTAGCTCCAGAAGCTTAAAGAGCATATGTCAATCCTAAGTTGAATGAAAGTACGTTTGTTAATCTCATTCGTTTTAGGTCTGTTCTCACTTCATCCTCTGGATAATATTTTTGATCCGTCCCAATATCAGTAACAAACATATTCTTTAGATTCAAGGTATAACGTATACCATAGTTTATCATTAGGCTTTTCGATAAAGGAGTCCTTATGTTAAAGGCATATAAGAAGGACATCCCGCTATATTTGTTTTCATAGTTGACTAAATTCTTAGAAAAAGAAGCAACTTCCTCGTTTGTTAAGTCTCCTGAATTGTTAAACACTTGGTATTTGTAGTCCTTTTCTACAATTTTACTAGTAGAAATGCCAAAACCAATTTGGTGATTTAAACCTACAGGTAGCGTTCCTCCTTTAGCAGTAAATTCTATTTTAGGCATAAATGAGAAGGTTTTTACATCCAATCGCTCATGTTTGTAAGAGACACTAGTATAATCTTCTAAACTAGCATATTCTGGGGTTGCAAGATTGGTAAAACTGTACCCTACTTCAAAACTGAACCCAGTATTTTTTTTACCTGATCTTCCGATGGCTAATCTAAAACCGTAATCGAATAAATCCTTTTTTTGAATCAAACTATTTCCCGCACCTGAAGCGCTATATCCTTTGTTGTTATAGAGAAGCCAACTAAAAACAGGCATATTGCTCACCGTGTTTACTTCAATAAATGTTCTTTTACCATATAAACCAGTATTTTGACTTAATAAAGAATATTGAAATAGACAGGCAAAAATTGTGACGATTAAAAATTTCATAAGATTATTATAATGGTTTTGATTTCAGCGTATTGAAAATATTAAACATGTGTGAACCTAAATTATGTTTATAGGTTGGTTCATTCCAGTAATAACTCTGTCCTGTTTCTGCAATTCCTTTTTCTAAATCAAGAATAATTACATTCATTTCCATGTGATTACTTTTGAATATTTTCATTGGAAGATACATCCCTAATGTAAAAGGCAATGTTGGATAAATAAAAGCACTTCCAGCAACAAGCCACCAATTAATATCAGCACTTCTACTGTGTTCTACAAGGGAGAACATAACTCTGTTGGTTCCGTAATTTTGTCGAATTTCTTTTAATGCTTGAAAATCTGCCGGAAATGCATTGATATCATCTTCTTGTGCAATTTGGGTCAAAAACGAAATAAGCGTATTTCTTTCATTAAATCCTTCAGTGCCTTTTGATGAAAGTGTTCTGCGATCAATTGGATAAACTTTTACACCTAAATCGTCAGCTGCACTTTCTATAGATTCAGAAAAAATTCCTTCAATTTTTTCTGATTTAATAGGGTCTAAACTGTTTGCTTTATAACTATATACTTTTGGTTCAACGACGATTACTTCTTCTAGTCCCAATCTTAAATGATTTTCTTGTTCTTTCGCAATTGCTTTCTTACGTTCAGATTGACTTAGGATTTCAAATTGTTCTTTTTCCTCTTCAAGTTTCTTAACAAGTTCTATGTTTGAACTGTATGTTTGCAGAAAGGAAGAATCCGCAAGTAAATCAGCTATTCCGTATAAATAGAATTTTGTGGTATCAAAGTTCGAAGCATTATCGACATTCTTTTTCTTTTTAATTCGATCATATTTCGAACCTGATTTCACAGTGTCTTGCAACTGAACAGTTGTATCTGTTTTGTCCTTTAAAAAATCGTTAGCTGCTTCACTAAATTTCTTCTTTGAATAATTTTCTATTTTAAATGTTTTTATTTCGGCAAGATCCTTAATGAATTTAGCATAAACTGCACTTATTTCTTCATCTTCTGGGTATTGTTTGTGTAGATCATACACCTGACGTAAAGCCAAGGTTGTCATTCCATCCTTCGTTAACTTTTTCAAAAGGAAATGAACTGCCGCTGACTCACCTTCTAAATCAGATGAATTATCAATTGTCTTATTACTCTTGTTCTGTTTTTTATAAAGCATGAGATTCAACCAAATTTGAGCCTTCATTCGTTTTAAATACGCAGAGGTTGGAAAATCTCGTTCTAAAATGAAAACAGAATATAGAGCAGAGCCGAAACTAGCATCTAATAAATCGGTACGAACAGATTCAAAACGAGCTATGTTGCGCACCGTCTCAAAACGTTTTTGTCCTAAATACTGATCAGCATTTTCCCAATTAGAATAAGAGTCAATTTCCTTTTCAACAGCCTCTTTTCGCTTTTTAATGTTCGGATGTGAACTATTGGAGTCATCATAATCTTCAATTGCTTTGATTTCATATTTCTTTTTCGGAAACAAGGTCGTCGGAACATACATGTTCGTTGAATTGAAATAATCAAAAGGAAATTCAATATCATCAAACGGTAAATAGGAGTACATCAGTACATCGAATGTTTCAAACACATAATCTTTACCGTAACCTGCTGCGCTGTATAAAGCTAATCCGCCTTTGTCAGCCTCAAATTCTTTCTCCTTCGAATAATTACTCAATTTGACAATTTGATCGTTCTGACGTGCGTTTTTAACTTTCCAATCGAACGTTTCAAGTACATGTTTCTTTTGGTAATGAGCAATTTCATGCGCTAATACGAAAGCCAATTGCGCTTCACAAGTAATTTGTGACATCAGACCAGTTGTAACAAATATGATTCCTTGATCAGTTGAAAAAGCATTCGTCTCATTCGATTTTATCGTATAAATACGCAATTCAGATCTCAAAGAAGGATCGTTTCGTAGCAGTCTATCAACAATTTCTGTTGCATATTTCGAAATTTCATCACCATAAACCACAAGTCCAGAGTGAAGAAGCTCATCAATAGCATAATTGGTTCCTTCAAAGAGAATTTTTTCTTGACTGGCAGTTAAATCTGTTTTTTTCTTGGCTAAGTCATCGTCTAACTTCGATTTAGTCGATTTTGTAAAGTCTTCTGGAATTGTTCCTTTGGACTGTAAAGTTTTGTAATTTCCAAAGTCTGTTTGTGCTATAGAGCACATTCCAACTAGGAAAAATCCTAGATAAAAGAGTATTTTAATCATTTGAATTGTTATTATTTTAAACTGCTCGGAATTAAACAAACTGGAATTGGTTCCATTTTATGTTTGTTTATTCGATTGTATCTTTTATAGATATTCAGAATTTCTTTCTCGCGTTCTGTTACAAAATCACTATCACCTTTAAAATTCATTGCCCATTCTAATTCGGGATAACTAGCGCCAAGTTGGTCTTCATCACTGCGACCATCTTCCCACAAACCATCTGTCGGTTTTGCCAATAAAATGGATGATACAACATTTAATTCAGCAGCTAATAATTTTACTTCAGTTTTAGTTAAATCAGCGATTGGACTAATATCAACGCCACCATCGCCATATTTTGTAAAAAAACCTACACCAAAATCTTCAATCTTATTTCCTGTTCCAACCACCAAACATTTGTTCGTTTGTCCCACAGCATAGAGCGTGGTCATGCGGATTCTTGCTCTAGAATTAGCCATTGATAAATGGTCATCATGCACAGCTTTTGGCAAAGTCTGTTCAAATAAACCAAATAGAGAAGTTAGGTCGATCTCCATTGCTTCTATATTCGAATACTTCTGTTTTAAATCTTCAATATGTTCTTTTGCTCGTTCGTATTCAGCACTAGTTTGACGAATAGGCATGTTTAACAAAATAGTTTTTTTTCCTGTTCGAGCACACAATGTTGATGTAAGAGCAGAATCAATTCCACCTGAAATACCAACAATAAAACCAGAAAGCCCGGCTTTTTCGACATAATCGTTTAGCCAGGCTTCAATAAAATTACAAATTTCTTTTTCTTTCAATGTATTTAAAACAAGATAGATAACTTGAACATCAATTGACTTTGTGTTGCTTTGTTATTGAAATTCGTTTTGCTAGTAACTGGATCTGCAATAGTTGCAGCAAATAGATAATTATTGTCTTTATCAATATTTCTGTTAGTGTGCAAAGGAGTGAAACCATAGTAAAATCCTATTTCAGCAACCAAACAAGTTGAACCTGTAAAGTTCCATTCTGCACCTCCAGCTAAACCAACTGCTGATTTAAAGAAAAACATTTCACCTGGAGCCTTCATTTCATCCAAATTCACACTTCCACTTTTTGTTCCATCAGGCGAATTCGGATCTAAATCATACCCTTTGTCAAAAGAAGAACTTTTAAGTAGAAAACTATTTCTTAAACCAAATTTTCCAAAATATCTAAAGTAACCGATGAAATTGGTACGAAAAGTTAGCATAGTAGGAACGGTTAAATAAACTGCTTTCTGACGACGCTCCATTAATTCAAATAATTGGTGATTTGCATTCGCACCATCTACTTCATTCAATTCAAGAATTTCTCTATCGTTGTACCAATAGTAAACATTGTTTCCTTTGTATGCATCAGCTTTGTATTTTAGTGTCGAAAAATCAAATTCAGCGCCTGTCGTAAAGGCAATTGTTTCAGTTAAACTAAAATTAACATTTGCACCAATTGTCAGGTCAGAACCAACACCATTTGTCGCTATATAGTTCGTCCCGACTTTTTGAATAGCAAGACCGGAGCCCAAAATTAGTCCAGCTTGAACTTTTTTATCAGCAGCTTCTTGCGCAAATGAATTAGTTAAAATAAATAATCCTACAAATGAATAAATCAGCTTTTTCATAAAGTCTATTTTTAGTTCTGTTAATTTAATGGTTAAAAAGGTTGATTATGCTTATTTTTGGCTACGAAAATAAAGAATAATAATGACTCTAAAAAGTATTTGTACATTCATTCTGGGAATTGTGATTTTTTCATCATGTTCACATGATCCCTTGGACATTGACGCTAGTGATATAAAAGTTGATATCAAGTTTTACAATATTGACTCTTCCTTTGTGCATGCTGATTCTGCACAGATTATTTCACTCCACAATAAGTATAAAAATGAAATCGGAAATATTTACGATTATGAATTGGGATATTGCCTCGGAATAGGAAATGTTTCAGACACTGCATTTTACAGAAGTTTTACGGCTTTTCTGAATGATGAGTATGTAAAAAGGGTTAGTCAACGAATTGAAGAAAAATTTTCAAATCTCACAACTCAGAAAAAGGAGATTGAAGATGGATTTAAACGAATAAAATTCCACATCCCAAATGGTAAGATCCCGAAGAGTATTGTGTTTATGAATTCATTTTATGCTTCCAATGCATTTTGCACAGAAACCGAGATTGGAATTGGTTTAGAACGCTATTTAGGAAAAGAGACAGATGTTATTCGAGAATTACCTGCAGATCAGTTTTATGAATGGATGAAGGAAGGGTTGGATGAGAAATACCTCACAAGAGATGCTATTTGTGCTTGGGTTATGACTCACCATGTTGAAGAAGTGGAGGGGAATTTAGTGGAAGAAATGATTAATTGGGGTAAAATCTTGTATTTGACCCAAGCGGCTTTTCCTGATAAAGATATTGCTCACGTTTTGCGTTATTCAACTGAAGAATTTCAATGGGCGGTTGACAATGAATACCAGCATTGGAAATACTTGGTTGATGAGAAAATGCTTTTCAAAACGGATGAGCGAATTAAAACAAATTTACTGAATGATGCACCTTTTACAGCTGGATTCCCAGAGAAGGGTCCAGACAGATTGGGTCAATTTTTTGGATTGAGAATGGTACAGAAATACATTGAAATTAAAGAGATTTCTGTGAAAGAATTAATAAATACACCTTACACTGCAATTCTTGCAGAATATGAGATTGATTAACTATGGAAGATAAAATCGTAAGAACCTCCACAATCAACATTCAAGTTGGTTTAAATGAAAATAATTTACCAATTGGTATGAAATGGTCAGCTGCTGATGGCAATGTTGAAGCCGCTCCAGCGAAGGCAATGTTATTGTCTTTATGGGATCCAAGGGATAACAATACAATGAAAATTGACTTATGGACCAAAGAGATGAGTATTGAAGAAATGAAGCAATTCTTTCATCAGACTTTATTGACCATGGCTGATTCATTTGAAAAAGCAACGGGGGAAAGTTTGATAAGTGAAGATTTAAGAGATTATTGTTATCATTTCGCTGATAAAATGAACATTTTACCTGAAAAAGAATGATTTCGGGTAAATTACATAAAATGCATGTTGCCTTGGCTGATACAATTCAGTATGCTTTGGATTTGTCTGATAAGGTATTGATGAATGAGTTAATTGGACGGAATATTTCTCTTTCGTGGAATGGTCAAATTCATTGTACCTCCTGCGCAAAGATTACGAAGAAATCGTTTGGTGATGGCTTTTGTTACAATTGTTTTATATCCGCACCTGAAGCAGCTGAATGCAATATACGACCAGAACTTTGTCGTGCACATTTAGGAGAAGGAAGAGATCCTGCATGGGAAGAAAGAAATCATAACACACCTCATATTGTTTATTTAGCAGCTTCCGATATCGTTAAAGTTGGTGTTACGCGAATTACACAAGTTCCAACCCGATGGATTGATCAAGGGGCAAGTGCAGCTATTCGTTTGGCAGCAACTCCTAATCGCTATGAAGCGGGGATATTAGAAGTTGCATTGAAGGAATTTTATTCCGACAAAACGAACTGGCAACGCATGCTAAAGAACGAAGTGGATGAGGATATTGATCTGGTTGAAGAAAAATGGAATTTACATGATCAATTACCAGCAGATTTAACGCAGTTTTTCTCGGAAGATGATGAAATTATTTCATTGAACTATCCCGTAATTGAATTTCCAATTAAAGTGAAGAGTTTGTCTTTTGATAAAACACCTGAAATTAAAGGTTTTCTGAAAGGAATTAAAGGCCAGTACTTGATTTTTGAAGGAGGAGAAGTCTTGAATATTCGCAAGCATACAGGTTATTTTATTGAAATGTCAATTGACAATTAAAAATGGTCGATTAACTTTGCGCCATGGGAAAAGATAAAATACGTCGCTTCGCTGCAATGAAGGAATTTTCGAATGTTTTTGAACCGGTTATCGGGGAAGAATATGAGATGAAAGGAAAGTGGAGGTCAGAGTATTTTAAAAATGATAATCCAATTGTATTAGAACTTGGTTGCGGTAAGGGTGAATATTCACTTGGATTAGCGAAGCATTTTCCAGATAAAAATTTTATAGGTGTTGATATCAAAGGCGCTCGAATGTATATCGGCGCCAAAGAATCCATACAAGATGGTTTAAGTAATGTTGCCTTTCTTCGAACGAAGGTGGAATTTATCACTGATTGTTTTGGAGAGAATGAAGTCGATGAGATTTGGTTGACATTTTCTGATCCTCAACCAAAGAAAGTAAACAAGCGCTTATCGTCACCACGATTCATTGAACGTTATCGAAAACTTCTAAAGCCTCAAGGAATTGTTCATATGAAAACTGATTCAGACATATTGTTTGAATATACTGAAGAACAAATTCATGAACACAACTATGAGTTGCTCGAACTTACTTGGGATTTATACGGAACGCTTCCTGAAACTTTGGATGAAGTAACACGCGATATATTCCATATCAAAACGCATTACGAAAAGCTATTCACAGCCAAAGGTAGTGTGATTAAGTACTGTAAATTTAGAATAGATACGAAGTAATTTTACACTTAAGCAACTTTGAGTTTTGCCATTTTTGATTTATTAAACTGCGCACTAGCATAGTCCAGCGTCAATCTAAATTGACTTTCATTCTTTGATGGTAATTCATACATAGCATCGTTCAATATTGCTTCACAAATTGAGCGTAAACCTCTTGCGCCAAGTTTGAACTCAATCGCTTTTGTAACGATGAAATCAAGTACATCTGCATCAATGCTCAACTTAACTCCGTCTATTTCAAACAAACGTAAATATTGTTTTACCAATGCATTTTTAGGCTCAGTCATTATCCGTTTTAAACTTGCTGCATCAAGTGGCTCTAAATAAGTCAAGACAGGGAAACGGCCGATTAATTCGGGAATTAATCCAAAGGTTTTAATGTCAGTTGGATTAATGTATTTCAATAGACTTTCTGAATCAATGCGTTCTTCTTCATTCGTTGAAAAACCAATCGTTTGGCGATTCACTCGATTGGCAATAATTCGCTCAATACCATCAAACGCACCACCGCAGACAAATAGGATGTTTTTTGTATCGATTTGAATCATTTTTTGTTCAGGGTGTTTTCTTCCTCCCTGCGGTGGAACATTCACAACAGAACCTTCTAATAATTTCAATAAAGCTTGTTGAACGCCTTCACCAGAAACATCACGAGTAATCGATGGGTTATCACTTTTACGCGCAATCTTATCTATTTCATCAATGAAAACGATTCCTTTTTGAGCAGCATTTACGTTGTAATCTGCAGCTTGAAGTAAACGGGATAAAATTGATTCAACATCTTCACCAACATAACCGGCTTCTGTTAAAACTGTTGCATCAGCTATGCAGAAAGGAACATTTAACATTTTAGCAATTGTTTTTGCCAATAAAGTTTTCCCAGTTCCTGTGCGCCCAACTAAAATAACGTTTGATTTTTCAATTTCCACATCATCTTTTCGAACCGGTTGATTTAATCGCTTATAATGGTTGTAAACAGCCACAGAAAGTACCTTCTTTGCGTCTTCCTGACCAATTACGTATTCATCCAATTTCGACTTAATTTCCGTAGGTTTTAAAATATTCACCTGATCATCATCTTTTGAAGAGGATGATCCTTGGATATCTTCTTCTTTGATAATTGTGTGTGCTTGGGTGATACAACTTTCGCAAATGTGCCCAGAAACACCAGCGATAAGTATTCCAACCTCTCCGCGTGATCTTCCGCAAAACGAACAACCTGATTCTTTTTTTGACATGGTATTATTTGACAAAAAAGCCCACCGTTTGATAACGGAAGGGCTTTATGATTAACATTTTAAACAGTATTATTTTGGATTGCGCAACAAAACTTCGTCGACCATTCCATATGCTTTTGCTTCTTCAGCCGTCATCCAATAATCACGATCTGAATCAGCCCAAACTTTATCATAAGTTTGGTGAGAATGATGAGCAATAATATCGTACAATTCTTTCTTCAATTTTTGAATCTCACGCGCTGTGATTTCGATATCTGAAGCTTGTCCTTGCGCACCACCTAAAGGTTGATGAATCATCACACGAGCATGTTTCAATGCCGAGCGTTTTCCTTCAGCACCTGCACACATCAATACAGCTCCCATAGAAGCAGCCATTCCCGTACAAATTGTAGCGACATCTGGCTTAATGTATTGCATTGTATCATAAATTCCTAAACCAGCATAAACTGATCCTCCAGGTGAATTCAAGTAAATTTGAATATCTTTCTTCGCGTCAACTGATTCTAAGAATAATAATTGCGCATTGATAATGTTGGCAACATAATCATCTATTCCTGTACCTAGGAAAATGATTCGGTCCATCATTAAACGTGAAAAAACATCCATTTGAGTCATGTTCATCGGACGCTCTTCGATGATATAAGGTGTAAGTGAAGATTCAATATAGTGATCAACATGCATGCTTGTCAAACCAACATGTTTGGTAGCATATTTTTTAAATTCATTTTTATCGAACATGAGTTTGTGTGTTAATTATTGTTATGAACGTTAAAGATAAATGCAAAGTTGGGAATGACAATTAAAAAAATGAAAAATTCGTTCATCATATCTCAGAATTCGTGTTTAACTTCGGAAGATGTTGCCAAGCGATATTCATAACAAGCGGATTTTACTCTCACCTTTGAATTGGGGTATGGGTCATGTTTCGCGTTGTATACCCTTGATAGATTTGTTTTTGCGCAATGGAAATGAGGTATTCGTGGCATGTGATGAAAGTCAACGTGCCATATTTGAAGACTATTTTCCTATGGTGAATTTTATCAACCACCCAGGTTATCCATTTAAGTTTGGAAAGCATGGTAATTTTGGATTGGATTTGGCCAAACAATTCAAACAACTCACTAGTCGACTTACAACAGAGAAAAAAGAGGTGAATCAATATGTTGAAGAATTTGAAATTGATTTTTTAATTTCTGATCATCGTTATGGTTTTAAATCTGATAAAGTTCATTCCATTTTTTTGACACATCAGTTGCATTTACCGGTGAAATGGTATGAAAAGTGGGTTCAAAAGATTCATTTTTCATACTTGAAACAATTTGATGAAATCTGGGTTCCCGACAATGAAAATTCCGATTACAGTGGAATGTTAAGTGAACGAATTATTGGATTGGAAATTCAATACATAGGAATATTATCTCGATTTCAACTGTATGAGCTTCCCGAAAACAGGTCAATTGAAAAAACAATTATCGTAAGTGGACCTTATGTTTATGCAGAACGATTTGCTTTGGAACAATTAAGTTCAGAAAGAAATTCAAATCAAGACTGTGTGATGATACTTCCAGAAAGTATTGTTTTGAAGCAGATTCCTGCCAATTTTTCCATTCAACTTTCCACTGATTGGAAGGAGTGTGACAGGATTATATTACAGTCGAAAAAAATTATTTCGCGCTGCGGTTACAGTACATTAATGGATTTAGGAGTGTTGAAAGTTCCTTTTGAAATAACACCAACCCCTGGTCAAAGAGAACAGGAATATCTTTATGACTTATGGTACAAAAAGGCGCTCGGTCAAACCAGTTCTTAAATCTTGAATCAACACAATTCCTTGTTGATTGAACGTCAAGCTAGATTCATTCATCACTTCACCTAATAATTTTCCATCCATCGAAAAAATACGGTAATCTGAACGCTCATTGAACTTAATTTCGCTTGTTTGAGCATCAAAATAGGAACCATTAGAATTGAAAAGTAACGAAACGATTCCTTTAGTATAAGTGGTGCCATCAAAATCCGTTGATGTTAATTTGTAGTAGTTGATGCCTTGTGAAGGTCTAGAATGAAATAGCTGGTAATCGTTTAAAGTCGAAGAATTCCCTGCGCCTTGCACTTGACCAATCACTTCAAAGTCATATCCAGTTGTTGAATGAGCTATTGTGAAGTAGTCATTGTTTTGCTCTGAGTTTGTTTGCCAAGACAAAAGTGATTGACCATTGATTATCTCGCCATTGTAGGTTAATAAACCTGTTGGAAGTAAAACGGGTTGAAGGACACAATTATCATCGCCATAAGCTGTTGCAGCGCCACCATCAGCATCAAATGAAGCATAAACACCGTCTGAGTTTGGGTAACTTCCGTTAGTAGTATAATCAATTGTAAAAGTTGAACCTAAAGTTGTCGTAATCGAACTTCGATAAAAACGGGTTCCTGGAGCAGGAGGATTGTTGGCAAAATTTCCACCTGAGTTCCAATCACTGTCATTTTGGAAAATAACATAGATAGGTCCTAATCCACAAAGACCACTCCAAGTCAATGCCTCATCGCATATATTTGTTGAAGCTAACATCCAATTTGCATTTGCAGGCACGTTACCACCATTTGCATCAACAAACAAGCTACCGCAACCAGCCGCAGTATTTAATTCGTTAATTCGAGTTGTATTGTTAACTAATGCGTCTGTATAATTTGTACCTGGAAACGCAGCTCCATATCGGAAATCAAAATTACTTGTGTTTACATCAAACGAGTAATCACCAGAAGTTCCAAAAACAAGTTCATTATCGCCTTCTGAGCATGAACCATCACAAGAATTAATGATGACCGAGGTCAAATGTGGGGGTTCTAGTGTACATGGCCCATCTGTTAAAGTGATGGTAAATGGAGTAGAGGAAGTACCAGTCGTTGCAGGGTCGGAGGCGGTAACGCGAATTAAATACCCAGCACCTGTTGCGGTTGCAGCAGGAATCGTAATGTTTATAGATCCAGTATTAGCTGTTGAACTTAGTGTTCCAATACTTACAGGTGCAGCAAAACTACCCGACGCATTTGATAATTCTGCGGTATAAGTGTTACCTGCATTAAATGTCCCAGAGGACGTAAATGCGATTGAACCAGTGTCATTTGTGCTACAATCTACCGTAAAAGGGGTTCCTGTTATTGCACCTGTTGTGATGGTGTTTGTTGGTGCACCGCAAGCAGTAGTTCCGTTAAAAGTAAAGTCATTTATGCTAAAGGTTCCAGTAGCACCAGATGCCCCAAATCCATAAAATCTAAAAGTAATTGAACTACTAACATTTTGATAAGATGCAGCTGCCAAACTTATCGTTGTTCCAGCTGCTGTTGGTGTTCCAATATTAGCAGTATAAGCATCTAAACTGCTTTTAATTGCAAATGATGTTGGTCCAGTACTAGAAGCTTGACCCGTATAAACAAAACTGACAAAATCGATGTCGCAACCGGCCGTTGGAGTTAATGTAAATTCAAAATATGCAGTTAAGTCAATACCTGCTGTATTCCAACTTGCTGCACTAAATCTATTTGATGCTGACGCTGCCGTAATTCCTACTCCACGAGAAATCCCACTAACGGAGATATTTGCGCCTACGGTTTGTCCTGCAGTAAAAGGATTAGATAAACTTGGATTTGCATCAGTAATCGGATTTGTCCAAATGGATTGCCCCCATCCAAAAATAGCAGCAATTGTAAAAAGTAAAAACAAAATTATTTTCATCGTTAATTTGTTACGGTCATAAGTGATTTGTAGGGCAAATGTAGCCCTTTGATTAAAGATGGAAATGAAGCGAATGTTATGATTTTGTTGAATTTTTACACAGATTTTTCGAGTTAAACGGTTTAGTATTTCGGTTATTAACAATTGGAGAATTTTAATGTTAAATTGAGTAGAAAATGACAAAAAAAAATCCCGTCATTTCTGACGGGATTTTATATGGTAAGATTTTGATCTTATTTTACGATTCCTGTAAATGCTGCATTTTCAGCAAATTTCAAGAATTCTCGATCCTTCAAAGCTTTAGATTTTAAAGAACCATCTTTTGCAAATGCACTCTTTAAGTTGGTAACAACTCCATCGATTTTGTTATCACGTGCATCAGCGATTGCTTTCAAGTAGTATCCTTGTGCAGATTCTTTGTCAGCAGATGCGTTGATTGTTTTAACCGCTTCAGCATTTGAGTCGTTTAACAATTGCGCAAGAGCTTTGTTGAAAGAAGCTCCCGTTCCAAAGTTAGAAACTGCATCAGCATATTTTCCATCTTGGATATTGCAAATTCCCCAGTTGTAGCTAACTTCTTGTCCAGCACCTTTTGCTTGACCTAACAATTGTTTTGCTTTCGCACGGTCACCAGAAGTACCAGCGATTGCAGCCAAATTGTTTTTAGAAATTGGGTTATCTTTTACAGAGTTTGCTTTCTCAAAGTTTGATTTAGCTTCGCTCATTTTGTTTTGCATGTACAATACAGCACCAACATTGTTGTGTGTTCTGTAATCGTTAGGGAAGTTCTTAGCAGCTACTTGGTAGATACGTAACTTCTCATTCAAATCTTCAGATAAAGTTGCAGTGAATAACAATTCCTCTAAAGTTAATGAATCTGGAGTAGCTTTAGATACTGCTTTCAATTCTTCATCAGAATATCCAGTTAAATCATAAGTTGTGATAATTTCAGAGCGACGTAATTTAGGGAAAATATTCTTATCTAAGTATGTAAATGTTTTACCCATATTACGCATTTCAGTCTCACGCGTTGTTGGATCTTGGTGCATTTCGAGAACACGAATAACTAATTGTTTTTCGTCATTATTCATTGTTGATGCTTCCAATTCTTTTTTGAATCCAGCATAATCTTCACCACGACCACTCGTGCTGTATACTTCTGTTTGTCCTTTTTCGTTTTTCGCTTTTTTCGCGATATCCATTGATGCTTTTTTACCAGCTTCAGCACGGTCAGTTGACAATGAATTGTTTTTGTCTTCTTCCCCTTCAGGTGAAGCATAACCAACAACATTGATTGACTTGATAGCGATTTTTGGATTTGCTTGTGCAGCAGCTAACCAATTTTGGAAACTAACGATGTCAGCATCTTTCATTTCAGCTGGCTTAACAACTGATTTTCCTTTATCGTAATTGATTTGAGCAGAAGTCGATTCTTCAGTCACTCGACGGAATTCATCTTTTGCTAGAATTACTCTAAAATCTTTATTTACCCAAAACGGAGTAACAATCGTTGCGTCAGCAATTTTAGTGTCTGTAAATTTGCCTTCTTTTTCCTTACCACCTTTGAATACTTTACCAGTAACCATTAGGTCAGCATTTTCAAATTCCGGCTTGTAAGCAACAACATCAGTATAAACAACCTTTCCGCCTGGCTTGTATTGAATTACATTACCATTACCAGTTGCTTTTTCACCTTGAATTGTAATCGTTTTAAGAGCAGTACTACCCAACATTGGAGTAATCTCTGCACTCGCTTTTTTCTTGATTCCTTTTTCAGGCAATGTAACGTCAACTTGAACGCGTACAGAATCTCCATGCATCTCTAATGGATTTGGAGTTACTTTGTATTGTAAATCTTTCAAGAGATCACAGCTAGTTACCAATGCTCCAGCAACGGCAATGAAAGCTAAACCTTTAATGTTCTGTTTTTTCATGTTGTTTATTTAAATCCTTACCAAATTTTAGGGCAATATTAATCATTATATTTTTCTTACAAAAACAAAAATTCATTAAATGTTAGTAACTAAGCACAAAATTTTCCTTGTGAATGGATTGTTTTAAGTTTTGAAAACTTAAGTAGTCTGAAATTAGCTCATTGTTTCGAGGGTCTCTTAGTTCGGGACTGATTTCAATGAGCGGAAGCAAAACAAAAAGTCTATTTAGATATTCGTTGTGAGGGATTTGAAGATTTTCGTTTTTAATTTGATCATCGTTGAACAAAATAATATCGATATCAATAGTGCGAGAACTATATCTTTGTGCTTTATTACGAACTCTACCGAGTTCATTTTCTATAATTCCGATTTTAGTTAATACTTCGTTAGGATTATGTTTAGTATAGCACTTAACGCAAATATTTAAAAAGTCATCATCAGTTTCAAAGCCAACTGCTTTGGTATTGTAAACAGAAGAGCAGCTCGCAATGTCGCCAATTGATTTTTTAATTTCAACAAGTGCATTTTCTAAATTCGAAAGACGGTTGCCTAAATTGCTGCCCAAACTGAAATAAACTGTATTGCTTATTTCCATTTTAAACTTTTCGCCATTTTAAGCAAATCAACCTGAATGTAATCTAGATGAGGCTTGAGTGAGTCATAATTCGGACGACTATTCAATAACAACTCCGCTCTTAAGAAATGATTTGTCGAATCTGTTAAATAGAACTGATAATTGGTAGCTACATCACCCTGTAATTCAAAGAAAGTACCATAAACGTTATCTTTCGAACGCAGAATCTTTTGATCATTGATAGCAGTTGCTTTTAATTTGTGGTCATCTACTTTGTCGTTTGAAAAATTGATAAACTTTGCAAGTGTATCTTTCGCTGTTAAAGGGTAGTAAAAAATATAAAGTGTACCATTTAGGGGACCAAGATCGATTTCTTGATTACAGATTCCCACAGTGTTTTTCTGTGTGTTTTTAAAGCTATAAGAAGTCGGCAAGTCAATTGTAAATCCGCATTCTGACTGAACAGTTTTGTATGTGTGGTCGGGGAAGTTAAGCCTCAAATAGGTTGGAGGTTTGGGGATTAACAACTCATCATTGCCACAAGAAGCGAGTGCGATTATTAAAACTAAAGTCGAGAAAATTTTCATATACTTATTCAGGTAAAATTGCTTTTATCATTTTAATCCGTCTTTTGTCAGAAGACTCTACAATCAATTTTATATCGTCACAAACGATGTATTCATTATTTTTTAGAATACGACCTTCTTTCTCTGTCATAAAACCACCTAAGGTTTCAGCATCGCCTTTTTGGTTTTCAAATTCTTTACCGTCAATATCAACAACCTTGTAGAAATCCATTAAGGCTGTTCTACCTTCAAACAAGAAAGTTCGATCATCAACTCGAGTGTAGGCAATTTCATCATCGTCAAATTCGTCTGTGATGTCTCCCACAATCTCTTCAAGTACATCTTCTAAGGTCACAATTCCACTTGCACCGCCATATTCATCAACTACCACAGCCATATGCATTTTCATGGATTGGAACTCTCTCAATAAATCATCAATTTTCTTGTTTTCAGGAATAAAATAGGGTTTACGAATGAGTGACATCCAATCAAAATCCCCTTTTTCAGAAAGAAAGGGTAGTAAATCTTTAATGTAAAGAATACCAATCACATTGTCTATCTTCTCTTCATACACCGGAATTCGAGAATAACCTGCTTCAAGAATAACCTCAACCACCTCTTGGAAATTCTTATCATTTTCTATAGCGACAATATCCATTCTAGATTTCATAATCTGGCGTGCATCCGTGTTTCCAAATTTTACAATTCCTTCCAAAATTTTATGTTCCTCATCAGAAGTTGATTCTTGTTTGGTTAACTCGAGTGCCATTTCTAATTCATCCGTCGTTATTTTAACTCCTTTTCTTTTGGCCGTTCGCTGAATGAACTTAGTTCCATTGACCAGAAAAGTCTTCAACCATGAAATGGGGGGCAGTTTTCTTAAAAAATTCAACAGTCCAGCAGTCAATCGCGCAAATGGAAGAGAATTTTTAGATCCATAAATTTTTGGAATAACCTCGCCCATCAATAGCAAAAGCAAAGTGATACCAAGGACCTCAATAATAAAACGTACGGTTTCATTCGAATTTGTCAGTGGGTAGAATACTTCAAGTAACGAACTTGAAATGATTACAATTCCAACGTTTACAAAATTATTCGTAATTAAAATTGTCGCTAATAATTCTTGTGGTACGCTTAATAAATGAAGAATTGTTTTGGCACTTTTACTGTCTTCATTTTTCAATAAGTCTTTTTCCGACGGTGAAAGTGAGAAGAAAGCTGACTCCGAACCAGAAGCCAAAGCTGACATAATTAACAAGAAAAATAAAATAATAAAGGAAATGATCGTTCCTGAGAGGTTTATTCCCGCATGAATGGCCTCCTGAAGAGGCTCAATACTCGAGGGTTCGATTTGATTCATTTTTGCAAGTTAAAATGGCAGTCCATCTGCCGAATCGTTAGTAATGTTGTCCATTGGAGAAGGATTTGACGGTCCGTCACCAGAGGTGTAAGGGGATTTATTTTCAGATTTTTCACTTCCATCAGGTCGCGATAATATGGTCATTTCTTCTGCTAGAATTTCAGCAGTGTACCGCGTGTTTCCTTCCTTGTCTTGCCAAGATCTCTTTTTTAGCTTTCCTTCGACATAGACTTTGTAGCCTTTTTTTAGATATTTCTCAGTGACTTCAGCGAGACCTCTCCAAACAACTATGTCATGCCAGTCTGTGACTTCACGTTTTTCACCTGTCGTTTTATCTGTAAACACTTCGGATGTAGCAATAGAAAAGTTTGCAACTATAGAACCATTTTCTAGGCGTCTAACTTCGGGGTCTTTCCCAAGGTTACCAATAAGAATCACTTTGTTTACGCTTCCAGCCATTTTTTTAATCTATTAAGACAAATATATAATATTTATAGACAATTACTTTAAACTTAATACAGTAAATAAGATCAAGAAGTTTAGTGCTGTGATTCAAGGTAACGATCAATCAAACGTGGTAGTGGATAATCATCTAGTTCTGACTTTTTAATTTTTATCCATTCATTTTCTAATACAGTGGGTATTTGATAGAAATGATAGAATTTTGCATGCAAACGCTGATGGGAAAGAATATGTATAATCTCATCAGAACAAAAGTTTGGAGTCAGACCAGTCAAAGATTTAATTTCTACAATCGTTGTGGTTTTAGAAGTTTCAATTAGAGGAAATTGATACAAATTAGTCCAAATGTCTTTTCCAATTCGTTGCTCAATGATGATTTCTTCAGTTAGTTCGAACACCAAGAAGGAAAAATAACGATTTCTGACTTTTGTTTTTTTCTCTTTTACAGGCCGAAGTGTAATTGTATTTTGACTAAGTGCTTTGCAGCTTTTGTTGAGAGGACATTCCAAGCAATTCGGTTGCATTGGTTTGCATACCAGCGCCCCAAGTTCCATTATTGCTTGATTGTGATTCGCTGGATTGTTTGAGTTGATAAGTTCTTGGGCTAATTCTGAGAAGTATTTTTTACCTGTCGTACTATCAATTGCTAAATCAATGTCAAAAAAGCGACTTAAAACACGATAAACATTTCCGTCAACAACTGCCTTTGTTTCATTGAAAGAAAAAGAAGCAATGGCTGCAGCTGTGTATTCGCCAATTCCTTTTAATTTGATAATTTCATCGAAAGTGCTTGGGAATTGTCCATTTAAATCTTTGACAATCGATTTGGCTGTGAAATGTAAGTTTCTGGCACGGCTATAATATCCTAATCCTTGCCAATCGCGCAGCACTTGTTGCTCATCAGCAGCGGCAAGATCAAAAATGCTTGGGTAGTTTTTAGTAAATTTTAAATAGTAATTTAGCCCTTGATCAACTCTTGTTTGTTGTAGGATAATTTCCGATAACCAAATTTTATAGGGGTCATTTGTCAAACGCCAAGGAAGTTCTCGTTTATTTAGTCTATACCAATCAGTTATTAATAGGTGGAAATCAGTCATTAAGGGAAATTTTGTATTTTTTTTTGTAGAAAGCAAAATTATATCTTTTAAGTGTAATACTTTTGCGGTCTGAAAAAAAGTGAAAACAAATAAATTTTTAAAAAATGACTAAGGCAGATATTGTTGCAGGAATCGCAGACGAAACAGGATTGGAAAGAGTAGAAGCATTAAAGGCGGTTGAGTCGTTCATGGGATCAATAAAAGATTCTTTGGCTAAAGGACAAAACGTTTATTTAAGAGGCTTTGGTAGTTTTATCGTTAAAGAGAGAGCTGAGAAAACAGGTAGAAACATCTCAAAAAACACAACAATTATTATCCCTGCACATAACATCCCTTCTTTTAAACCAGCAAAAACTTTTGTTGAGCAGGTAAAGAACAATGTGAAAGTGAATTAAAAACAGATTGTTTTCATCGGGCTTTGAATTTTCGATGAAATGATTATCTTTGCACTCCTGTTGAAAAATAGGAGTGTTTTTTTTCTAGTTTATTTAAACTTAGAAAATCACTATTAAACGATATTAACCAATTAAATATATAGCATCATGCCAAGCGGTAAAAAAAGAAAGAGACATAAGATGGCTACGCACAAGCGTAAGAAGAGACTTAGAAAGAATCGTCACAAGAAAAAGAAATAATAATTTCGTTTCACATAACGTAAACTTAGCAGGATTTCTTGCTAAGTTTTTTGTGTTTTATCCATATTAATACAGGCTTTTGTGAGTTTAGAACTAGTAGTCGATGCCCGACCAAGTGGTATCTGGCTTGCTCTGTTGCGCGATGGGAAGCTTATTGAGTTACATGAAGAACAAGGGAATACGGATTTTGCCGTAGGAGATATATACCTTGGAAAAGTACGTAAAGTAGTTCCAAGTTTGAACGCTGCCTTTGTTGATGTAGGTTTTGAAAAAGATGCGTTTTTGCATTATTTAGATTTAGGACCGCAATTTAGCTCACTCAATAAGTATACTAAAGAAACGCTACATGGCAGGCAAACCGTAGCCGATTTACTTTACTTTAAGTCAGAAAAAGACATTCCTAAAGAAGGGAAAATAGATGAAATAATTTCCGCTTCTCAGCCAATTTTGGTGCAAGTTGCGAAGGAACCAATCTCAAGTAAAGGCCCTCGTTTGTGCTCTGAGATTACGCTCGCAGGAAGATATTTAGTTCTAGTGCCGTTTTCTGATAAAATTTCGATATCTCAAAAGATAAAGGATCCTGAAGAAAGAGATCGTTTGAAAAATCTGATGGATGCTATCAAACCAAAGAATTTTGGGGTGATCATCCGTACAGTAGCTGAAAATAAAAAGGTTGAACTTATCGACCAAGATCTCAAAAATCTCCTTGAAAAATGGAGAGTAATGCATGGGAACTTAAAAACAGCTACTCCTCCACGTCGTGTTTTAGGAGAAATTGACAAAACGTCTTCGATTTTACGCGATTTATTGAACGCTGATTTTACGAACATTCATGTGAATGACGAAAAATTGCAGCAAGAAATGAAAGATTTTGTAGCAGATATTGCACCAGGTCGTGAAAAGATTGTAAAATCTTACGATAACAAAATCAGTATTTTCGAGCGCTTTGGCATCAATAAGCAAATTAAAACACTTTTCGGAAAGAAAGTACCAATGCCAAGTGGAGGTTACCTCATTATTGAGCATACCGAAGCAATGCATGTTATTGATGTGAACAGTGGAAACCGCAAAGGATCCGACGGTCAAGAAAGTAATGCATTGGCAACTAACTTAGAAGCTGCCGAAGAAATTGCTCGCGTACTTCAGTTGCGTGATATGGGTGGTATTGTTTGTATCGATTTCATCGATATGCATGACCGAGAAAACAACAAGATTCTTTTCGAAAAATTGAAAGGACATATGTTGCGTGATCGTGCGAAACACAATATTTTACCTCCATCAAAATTTGGAGTGGTAGAAATTACACGCCAACGTGTAAGACCTGAAACCGATATTAATACCTCTGAAACATGTCCAACATGCAACGGAACAGGTGAAGTTCAAGCTAGTATTTTGCTGGCAGAAGAAATTGAATCAAATTTGAATTTCCTATTATTGGATAGAAAGGAAAGTCACGTTACTTTATTAGTGCATCCTTATTTGGAAGCATATTTTAAGAAAGGACTGATTTCTAAACAAGTAAAATGGTTTTTTAAATTTAAAAAATGGATACCTGTTCGTGGCGTTACAGCACATCACCTAATGGAGTATTCATTTGTAAATAAGAATAACGAAGGTATTGCACTCTGACATGAAGTCGGAGTGCAAATACTCTTTTCAAGAAGCCCAGCTAAGGCTTGAATCTTTTTGTGCTTACCAGGAGCGTTGCACACGAGAAATTGAAACGAAGCTTTTTCAATGGAATTTTCCCAAAAACGAGTCTGAACAATTAATTGAATACCTTAAATCAAGTGGTTTTTTGGATGATGAACGCTTTGCATTTTCTTTTGTGAGCGGAAAAACGAGATTCAAAAAATGGGGTCGAATTAAAATCAGATTTTATTTAAGTCAAAAAGGAATTGATAAGGATTTAGCTGCAAGAGCGCTAAAAGAAGTAGACCTTGATGAATATTGGAATAACCTTCTTCATTTGACCAAGCGTAAATTTTCGGAAACAAAAGATACGGACCAATGGCAAAAGAAATCAAAAATAACGCGCTTTTTAGCCTCTAAAGGCTATGAATCCGATTTAATTCATGATGCTATTGACACTGTATTCAAAGAATCAAATTGATTTTATCGAAGTAGAGGTTTAAAATGTTCGTTAATTCATTTTCAACAAGCATTTATAAGTTTTAACAAATTTCTTAATTCTTAAATCCTTATTTTAGCACTGAAATTAGTCCTGTATGTCAGATTCACTTATCATCATACCAACATATAATGAAATAGAAAATGTTGAGTCAATGGCTCGAAAGTTAATGTCATATGAGAAAGAATTCCATATACTTTTTGTTGATGATAATTCTCCAGATGGCACTGCAGCTAAAATAATGGAATTGCAAAACGAATTTCAAGATCGCATATTTTTAGAGAGTAGAAAAGGGAAATTAGGTTTAGGTACTGCTTATATTCATGGCTTCAAGTGGGCTCTAGCGAAGGGGTATGAATTTATTTTTGAGATGGATTGCGATTTTTCACATAATCCAGATGATTTGATTCGATTATACAATGCTTGCAAGAATGGAGCGGATTTAAGCATTGGTTCTCGTTATTGCAAAGGTGGAAAGGTTTCTAATTGGCCATGGGATAGGGTTCTGATGTCTTATTTTGCAAGTGTCTATGTACGTATTATTCTATGGATTGGCATAAAAGATACAACGGCTGGATTTAAATGCTACCGGAAAAAAGTATTGGAAAAAATTAATTTGGATGGTATCACATTTAAAGGTTACGCCTTTCAGATTTGTATGAAATATGCTGCTGTAAGGCATGGTTTTATAGTGGAAGAAGTGCCAATTACTTTTATAGATCGCCAGTATGGAACATCAAAAATGAGTACAGGAATCTTCAAAGAAGCTTTTTACGGTGTTTGGAAAATGAGAAAAATGAAATTATGAGCACAACAATATTACGTTCTGGAACAATCATCAACGAAGGGAAACAGTTTGTTGCAGATATTTTAATCAAGGATGGTAAAATCGAAAAAATAGATTCATCTATTTCCAATGAAGGGAAAGTAAATGAAATCGATTTAAATGGTAAATATGTTCTTCCCGGCTGCATTGATGACCAAGTCCATTTTAGAGAACCGGGGTTAACTCACAAAGGGAACATTGGAACAGAATCCCGGGCCGCTGTAGCTGGAGGTATCACATCCTTCATGGAGATGCCGAATACAGTTCCAAATGCTCTGACACAAGAATTACTTGAAGATAAATATCAAATTGCTGCTAAAACTTCAATCGCGAATTACTCTTTTTTCATGGGCGCTTCGAATGATAATATCGAAGAAGTCTTAAAAACAGATGGAAAGAGAGTTTGCGGTGTGAAAATTTTCATGGGATCTTCGACTGGTAATATGTTGGTTGATCGCGAAAAAACACTGGAAGATTTATTTGCAAAAGTCCCACCTTTGTTAATTGCGACACATTGTGAGGATGAGCATACGATTCGCACAAACATCGAAAAGTACAAAGCAATTTATGGTGAAGAAGTTCCGATTGAACTACATCCAATCATTCGTAGTGAAGAAGCATGTTATTTGTCTTCGTCATTGGCCGTTCGTTTAGCAAAGAAATTTAATACACGCCTACATATTCTTCATATTTCTACGGCAAAAGAAATTGAGCTATTCGATAATCATTTGCCTTTGGAACAAAAAATGATTACTGCGGAGGCGTGTATTCATCACATGTGGTTTGCGGATGAGGACTACAAAACGAAGGGTAACTTCATAAAATGGAATCCAGCTGTGAAGAAAGCAAGTGATAGAGATGCAATTTTTCAGGCTGTACTTGATAATAAAATTGATGTGATAGCAACGGATCACGCACCTCATACATTAGAAGAAAAGGAACAGTCTTATTTTAAAGCTCCATCAGGTGGACCCTTGGTTCAACATGCTTTATTGGCGTTGCTTGAAAAGGTAAAACAGGGAAAAATTTCCATTGAACGAGTGGTCGAAAAAATGGCCCACGCTCCTGCGGTACTTTTTAGAATTGAGGACCGAGGCTATATTAGAGAAGGTTATCAAGCAGATTTGGTTATTGTTGATCCATCTGTAAGCTGCGAAGTAACAAAAGAATCGCTTTTGTATAAGTGTAAATGGTCACCATTTGAAGGTACTACTTTTTCACATTCTATAGATTCAACTTTTGTTAACGGTCAACTTGTTTATGCGAATGGGAAAATAATTGAAGGTGCGAATGGTCAACGATTAAGTTTCCGACACGAATGTTAAGTAAAAGTTTATTGTTTGTTTTAATTTGCTTGCTAGCATCTTGTCGCGATGAGGTGAAAGGCTTTAATTCGAGCGAAAATCTTATTCCCAGAGATACTATGGTGATGTTAATCAAAGATATGACATTACTTGAATCTTATGTCCAAATGAAGTACATTCAGGTTAATAGATACCATAAAACGATGAAAAAGTCGGGTGATTTAATTTTGAAAAAATACCAAATTTCATCTGAGCGATATGAGTCTAGCATCAATTATTACGGTTCTCATCAAGAAGAAATGCAATCTATTTATTCTCAAGTATTGGATTCATTGAACAGAATGTCAAATCAAATTGATACGCAAGATACGGCAAAACAAATTGATAATAATGGAGGTAAATTGCCTTTTGGAATTCATCAAAAGGAAATTAAAAAGTAGTTTCATTTTTAACGTTTGTATTTCCAATTTTTAGTTTTCCCCTCAATAAGTAATTCAATTGTAGAATTAGTGCGTGCGATTTTTGTGGTTTCTGTTTTTGCAGCATTGATCCATTCAACATATTCTTTTTTATTAGAGTAACTAAGCATATCGAAAGTTGCTTTTGCCTTGCTATTTTGAGTTAATTTCTCTTTAAGTAAATCTGGAATTTCAATAGGGTTTTTATTTGCAACATTTATCTCTTTTTTCAGTTTTACACCTTTGTCAATTAATTCCATTGCATTATGCAGATAAAGCACGATTATTTCATCCGAAGGTAAATCGTTAAGTGTTTTTATCTTTCCAAATTGTCCCATTCCAGTTTGACCTATCCGTTGCAGAATTCCTGCGGGATCATCCATTATTGATCCTAGCCAAAATCCGAAGGTGCAATGTTGCTTGTGAGCAGAAAGGCTGCATAAGATAGATTTTTTGTAAATGAAATTCGGAAAACTCCATTTCATTTGTTCTTCGATTTCTGGACTAGAGCTGTGAATTAATTGTCTCAGCTTCGTTAAAATGGGTTGTGCAAATTCGGCTGAATGCTCTATGTATTGGTCGAATTCATGATTTTTCATAATCAAACAATAGTTTTATCTCACTTTTCTATCTGGGTTAGCTTTAATAAAACTGTCCCAACCACTGCCTTTCGATTTATTATGTTCGCCAATACCTTTAGAAAAATGGTGACAAACAGCGACTGCTAGTCCATCCGTTGCATCTAAGTATTTTGGCATTTCAGTAAAATTCAATAAGACTTGTAACATGGCTGCAACTTGTTCTTTGGAGGCACTTCCATTTCCAGTGACTGATTGTTTAACAGATTTTGGTGTGTATTCTTCAAAAGGCACATTGTGACTCAAACTTGCTGCAATAGCAACACCTTGAGCCCTGCCCAATTTTATCATTGATTGTACATTCTTTCCGAAAAATGGTGCTTCGATTGCCATTTCATCAGGTTTGTATTCGCGAATAAGGCTGTCCAATCGATCGAATATGCGTTTTAGTTTATCGGGGTGGGTAGGTAATTTTTTTAAATGGATTACGCCACAATTAAGCATATGTATTTTGGAACCTTTAACATGAATTAATCCATACCCCAAAACCATCGTTCCTGGGTCAATTCCGAGAATTATCTTATCTTCAACCATTCAAATCTACTTCGTTGGTTAAAGCTATAAAAAAACAACAATCTTTCTTCATTTTTTTGAAGTTGATGCTTTTTGCAAGTATTTTACTTGTGTTTTATTGGCAACTCACGAAACTGAATTTTTCGATAGAATCAGTTGATTTGAAATTTCCACTTTTGTTCATACTTGCTTTTCTATTAGTACCGTTGAATTGGTTTTGCGAATGGCAGAAGTGGAGAATTACACTCAAAGCTGCTGAAGTTCGTTCCACCAATAGTTTGGCTTTTAATGCCTTTCTAGCTGGAATAGTTTCAGGAATGCTTACCCCAAATATGCTTGGAAATTTTATTGGACGGATTTTTTACTTCCAGCGACGAGATCGTATTGCGATAACCGTTTATACCATATTTTCTAATTATGGACAGTTTGCGGCAAGTGTCATTGTTGGATTAATTTGCATCTTTTTTTTGAATGAAACGCCATTCGGCCTATTACCTGATTATTTTATATGGTTAGCACTGCCAGTCATTCTTTTTGTTTTTATACTGCATTTTTATTTTGACTTTTTATT
>JBIIKG010000122.1:0-8667 GCA_044233275.1 Crocinitomicaceae bacterium
CGCTCATCCGAAACGCTTTTAGCCCATGAAATAGCTCATCAATGGTTTGGAAACTCAGCTTCAGAAAAAGACTGGTCACATTTATGGTTAAGTGAAGGATTTGCAACCTATTTGACAAATGTATATGTACAAGAAGTTTATGGCGATGAAGCTTTTTTTAAGCAACTTGAAAAAGATAAAGCACGTGTAATTCGATTTAACAATGCTAATCCATTGCCAATAATTGATACCGTTTCGACTGATTTAATGTCCCTACTGAATGCAAACGCCTACCAAAAAGGAAGTTGGTTTTTGCATATGCTGAGAAATGAAATTGGCGAGGATTATTTCTGGGAGGCACTTCGCGTTTATTATAAAACTTATGAATTCAACAATGCAGATTCGAAAGACTTTCAAGCAATTGTTGAACAAGAATGCCATTGTGATTTAGATGCTTTTTTCAATCAGTGGTTACGTCAATCTGGACAGCCAGAAATACGAGTTAAAGCGAAAAAAAAGAAGTATGGTGTTCAATTGACAATCTCTCAAATTCAACAAAACTATTTTGAGTTTCCGCTTGAGTTTGAATTTAAGTTCGAAAATCAAGTAGAAAAATATTATCATAAGTTGATCTTAAATGAAAAATCAATTAAGATCAGAATTGATTTGCCAAATACGTACAAAAGTTTTGTAATCGACCCTAACCATAAGTTATTGTATGAATTAAAATGAACTATATGTGAGTCATTAGTTGAGAAAAAAATGAGACGAATACACTAATAATTGGATATTTTTTGTTTCCATCATTTTCCTTCTTCCCAACCATAATATATAAATGGGAAGCTATCATCAACAAGGGGTAAAACCAACTTCTGTTCGGCTGACAATTGCTGATAACATCCTTTAACATACCATTGGGTATTATGATTATAAAACTTCTTCAAAACTCCAGTATGATGTCTTTTGTAAATTGCTCTTTTTAAACGAGCAGCTTCCTTTTTTTGATCATCCGCGCAAGGTCTTTTGCGATACCCTAAAAAAGTGGAGGATTTGTGCCGCTCTTCAATACCAGAGTACAATTTATAAGATCCTAATTCTTTTTGATCGAACCAATAACGTATGCCAACAGGGGTGTATTTTTTTGAACTAACGTATGAAACTGGATCGAGGTAATATTCAAAACGATGTATTTTGTTTGGTAGTGACTTGGAACATATTTGTGCAAATAGTGTGTCACCAAATGCCCTTGGAGCTGCAAATGTGTAAATGTTTTGTACAGGAAATCCATTCGCTTCCATGTAAGCACCTGAAATAATCGCCATAGCTCCACCTAGACTATGCCCGGTAAGCCATATTGATTTATTCTTGGCATCCAATTCATTTAAAATGCTGAATAAATCATCTTTCATGATTTCAAAACTCTTCCAGAATCCTTTGTGAATTTGCGCATTATTGAAACTAGAATCGGTGTACGTTTTTCGATAATTAAAATCCGTTCCTTTCCATTCCGCACGAATGTTTCCAGCTACGTCGTCTGTACCTCGGAAAACGAGTAAAATCAAATCACCATGCGAGATAATTATAAATTCAGGATCATAACCAAGAATTGTTTTGAAACCCAAAACGCGAACTGTATCTAATTGAACTTTCTCTAAAAATCGAATATCGGTAGAAAGACTATCATTGAAATAGTGACCAAATCGCGCAGTAAATGCAGTATTGAAATTAGAATTATTAACTAAAGGAAATTCTTTTAATTCTTGAGTTGACTTCAATGAATCTAAGGGTTGACAATTATTCTGTAAATACCTTAGTTGATAATCCAACCGCTCTGGATACATCAGTTCACTCATTTTTGCCAAAATAAAAGCATTTGTAGAATTATAACCAATAGCATTTTTGTCAAAATGCTGCATACAGTTTATTTCTACTTCAGGAATCGAAAAATCAAAAGAAGTTGGAAGTTGAACCGTATCTTGACTAAAAAGTGAAAAGCTTAAACAAAAGGCAAAAAGAAACCTCATTAATAGTTATTCATTAGATTGTTTCTAAAGTTAAGTAGGATTATTCAGTTTTAACATCTGGAAATGAAAAAATCACGTCGACTCTTCGGTTTTTTTGTCGATCAGTATTCGTTTTTTCAGGGAAAACAATCGGTTCTAAATTCGATCTCCCAACAAAAGACAAACGATTTTTTTTAACTCCCAAATGGATTAAACGTTTGTAGACTGTTTTTGCGCGCATTTTGGAAATAGCCATATTGTTACCGCAACAAACGTGACCTCTGATTTCAGCTTTTACCTTCGGATTTTCTTTCAAGTAATCAGCTAATCGTTTTACTTCTTTTTGACTGCTTTCCAGTAATTTTGATTTTCCTTCGACAAATTGAATGTCCAACACCAGGGGAGTTAAACTTCTCAAACTATTTTCAAACCCAATTATGTTAGTAGGTAAAACGATTTCAGGATCATTGATCAAGTGCTCATTGGATATTGTGTCAATCCCAGATATAGGCTCAACTTTTCCATTCTCAGTGACTGCGATTTCTCCCAAACTTATTGTCGCTTGTTTTGACATTGTGTAAAAAATATCAACTCTGCGATTATTAATTGATTTTTCTAGAACATAAGGACGTTCAAGGGCATAAGCATTTTGTTTTATAGATGGATTTAAGGATAGTTGATTTGCGAAATAATTCAAACGTTTTAATGCTAATGAATCGTTTGATTTTCTGCTTCCTGTTGAATCGGTAAAAGCGTTTATTTCAGTGATTTGAATATCACCATTTACGAAGGATGTTTTTAGTAATTCAAATTGATTCTGAGAATAAATAGTAGGTTCAACTTGATTAGTCACAAAATAAAATGACTTTACTTTTGTTTGAGACAAAGCACTGCCCGAAATGGAAAGAATAAATAGAAGAATAGAGAAAACTCGAATCATACAACAACAATACGCGAAGGATGAATACTTGTTACAAAAAAAACGCCTATTCTTTTAAAATAGGCGTTTTTACATATTATTTCTTAAAGGTTACTTGAATGCTTCGAAATCGATTTTACCATTTATAACAATTGACGTTACCTTTCCAGAAAATGCCATTTCGCCCATTGAAGTATTTACAGTATGAGGGAATAGAATTCCATTCACTTCCTTGTAATCTGCATAGGTTGATGTTGATTCAATAACTTCATCTCCTTCTTTGCGGATGGAAAGCGATTTCACTTTCATAAATGTTTCTGTATCGAAGTAATCAAAAGTTTCTGTTGAGCCATCCGTAAATTTCAACACATAAACTTTTGTTCCATTGTTATCTTCAATACCTAAAAGTTCAGTAGTCATTCCACTTGCAGCATAATTGATTTCAGGAATTAAACCAACCGATTTTTGCTTTGCAGTAATTTCTTCAGCAGTCATTTCCTTTTTACCAGTTTGCATATTAGTGCTTGCTCCGGTTTCACCATCATAGTAAGTTTTCATGAATACCATTCCTTGACCTTCCATTTTTGAACCTTCTTTACTTGGAGCCAACCATACTTTTGTAGATTTTAAAGGAAATGGTATTTGAGCTAAACTTAAATCTGTCAACTCTTGATAAGTCTTGATTTTCTTTAGTTTCTTTTTAGCCGCCTTTAATGTGGTCGTTTTCGTAGTTGCTAATACATAATTTTGCAATAGAACTTCCTTCGAAATGTTAGCCTTTGTAATTTCTTTAACTTCATCACCAAAAGCATCCAACATTTCAATTTTACCATCGGCATCGAATTGTTTCAACTTTTTAAGAATTTCTTCATTACCGACCACTACAATATTACAGTTCTTAGCAGAAAAATATTTTTGAGACATTGTTAAAACATCTTCTTTGTTCACAGCTTCTAAACGCTTTAAATATGTTTGGTAATAGTCCTTAGGAAGGTTATACTTGATAATATTATAAGCAAATCGTGCAACTGTCGATGGACGCTCTAATGAACGTGCAAATGCACCCGCCATTGAAGACTTTGTTAAATTCAATTCTTCATCAGAAACATAATCATTTGTAATATTATCCAATTCAAACAAGATTTGAGTGATAGCCGAATCTGTTACGTCATTTCTAAAATTTCCACCCATTGACATCCATGAACCATCACCTGTAATGCTTAAGTTTGAATAACAACCGTAAGTGTATGCTTTGTCTTCACGAAGATTTTGCATCAAACGCGTTCCAAAACCACCACCTCCAAGTATGCCATTCAAAACAGTTAAAGGCAATTGATCAGCTTGACCTGTGCGGATTTTTTCGGGGAAGGAAACATAAACTACAGATTGAACAGCACCTGGTTTCTTTACGAAAATCACACGATTTCCTTTATTGAATTCACCATCACCAGCTTCAACTTTATATGGGTCCGTTCCATTCCAAGAACCAAAGTATTTTTCAATTACTTCTTTTGCTTTGTCTTTCGTAATATCACCAACAATAACGATGTAACTTCCTTTTGGTGTGAAAGTGGCCTTGTAATAATTTTGAACATCTGCCAATGTTATGTTTGCCAAAGTAGATTCAGTCATCACACCACCAAATGGGTGATTCGGGAAGTTTACCTTAACTTCAGCATTTCTTGCCATTGTTGCAGCATCCGATTTCGCAGAAAGTAAACCTGATTCATTTTGCTTTTTAATACGATCAAATTCCGATTGAGGGAAATTCGCATTGAAAACTACATCTGAAAACAACTCTAATCCTTTGTTCAGATGCTTTGTGAGACAAGCAAGCGAAATTGAAGTAGCATCCGCACTCAAACTTGCACCGATGTAATCTTTTTCATTATCCAATTGATCCTTCGAACGATTCGAAGTTCCTGACAAAATCATTGAACCAGCCATTTCAGAAAGTCCAGCTTTCATCCCTTCAACTTTGGGGTCAGATCCTGTGAATAAATCAATAGATACACGAGGTAACTTGTGATTTTCAGAAAGAATAACAGTGATTCCATTTGAAGTCGTGAATACTTCTGAATCTTTAATGTTTATTGTTCTTGCTTGACCTGGGTTCGGACGAACTGATCTATCCAATTGACCAAACAAAACTGCTGGAAGAATTAACCCAGCTATAAATATGATTTTTTTCATGACAGTCTTATTGTTTATCTTTTGGTAAATAATGAAGAATTACACGTGCATTTTGTGTGAAATAGTTGTTTGCAACACGCTGAATGTCTTCACGTGTAACGTTCATGTATCCTTCTAATTCTTTGTTTACACGTCCAGCTGAACCATAGTAAACGTGATTATCAGCTAAGTTTTCGGCAACACCAGCAATTGATGAATTCGAGCTCACATTGTCATTTTCAATTTTGTTGCGCACTTTTTCAAATTCTTCTTGAGAAATCAACTCTTTCTTGATTAAATCAACTTGGATATCAAACTCTTTCTGTATACTATCCAAATCAACCCCATTCGCCGCAATTGCTGCAAAAATTCCAATACCAGCATCTTCTAATCCGTAGTTGAATGAAAAAGCAAATTGCGCCATTTCTTTCTTTTCAACAATTACCTTGTTGATACGTGAGCTGCTTCCACCAGATAAAACTTCGTTTAACATGTCTAGTGCGTAAGCATCAGGATGAGTTTGTTCTGGGAATTTATAACCGATAAAAAGTCCTGGTAATTGAATATTGTCATAAACAACGTCTTTCACAACACCAGATAATTTTTCAGTATCCTTTTTTGTACGTGGAATTTCAACGGCTTTTGCAGCATATGACGCAATTAATTTCTTCGCTTCAGGACTTTTAGAATTCATAAAGTCTTTTGCGTCAAATTTAGATTTATCAACACCATACGTTTTTTGGAAATCACCATCATTTAAGTTGATGAAATCACGATACAGGTTGATTGCTTGTCCTTTAGGTATTGAACTGAAATATTTATCAATCCATTTTTTTGTTTGCTCAATATCTAAATCACCGGCAATTGATAGTGTCGCATTTGCAGGCACATAAAATGTTTTGTAAAAATTGACATAATCAACTTCTTGAGCGGCATCTAAATGTTCCATGCTTCCAATTGGTGCCCAATTGTATGGGTGAACTGTAAACAAACGCTTAAACATTTCAGTAAAGAAAGAACCGTAAGGCGAATTATCAACGCGTTGACGCTTTTCTTCTTTTACTACACTGCGTTGAGTTTCAATTCCAGTGTTTTCAACTTTAGCATGCAAAAGACGCTCACTTTCTAACCACAATCCTAACTCCAATTGATTAGAAGGGAGTAATTCATAGTAATAAGTTCTATCTTGAGACGTGTTTGCGTTTAGCGCACCACCATTTTTTTCAACTAGTTCACTGTACTCACCGCGACCAATATTAGCGGAACCTTCGAATAATAAATGCTCAAAGAAATGTGCAAATCCTGTTCGTTCTGGAGTTTCGTTTTTCGAACCAACGTGATACAAAATGGAAACAGCAACAATTGGCGTTGATGGTTCTTGATGTAAAATAACGTGAATGCCATTTGGCAAATCGTACTCGATAAAGTCGATTTTTCGCTGGGCATTCGCAGCAAATGTGGAAACAAGGAGTAATCCACTAATTAGTAATCTCTTCATGAATGATTAAATTTTTTAAATCAAGTACAAAGAAAGCACGATTTTTAAAAAAAAGACGTTTTATGTGATGTGCGGAACAAATATGATTTTAAAGGTTGAAAAACCAATTTTCTGTTTGGTCTGAAAATTGTTTACTTTTGAATCTATGAGAAAAATCTTTTACTGCTTTCTTCTTCTTTTTACAATTGTTTCGGGCTCAAGCGCTCAAAATGTAGTTCCTTTTGAAGATTTCAATTATTATTTTCGAACATTTGAAAATGACAATTTTCGTCAATTAGAATTTCAGCGCATCAAAAGTTATCAAGCCGGTGACGAATTTGTTGCTTATATCGATACACGCGGAAACCTAAGAGTTTACGATGGTAAAGAACGGCAGGATATTTCAAATATGAACGTCACTTACCACATTTCTGATCACCTAATGGCATATAATATTGGTCCAACCTTGAATATTTGGGACGCTGGAAAACTTCAAACGTTGACATATTTCGCGAATAATTACGAAGTAAAAGACAGTCTAATAGTTTTTGAAGACACACGTTTTAATACGATAAGTGTTTATTGGAACAAGCAAATTTATCCCTTATATCAAGTAACAGGTGATTTATATATGCCAGTCGCAATTGGTGATAACATTATTGCTTTTAAAGACAACGGGAATTTTTACAAGGTCTTTTGGAGAGGTCAAATTTATGATTTAGGTGTTTGGAATAGTACAATTGAGTTTGAAGCAGGATGTGACATGATAACCTTTAATGATCCAACTACTCGAACGTATGCTGTCTTTGAAAATGGCCAATTCTTAGATGTTGAACAGTTTTACATGAAGAAATACAAGGCCGGTAGAGGCTTTATTGTTTATGAAGACTTAAACAGCAACTTGATGTATTACAAGGATGGCGATAAATTTCAAATCAGTAATTTTTCAGCCAGTTTTTGGGAAGTCAAAGATGATTTAGCGGTTTGGGGCGAAAATTCATTCGTCTATGCGTATCAGAATGGTAAGAAAATTCAAGTTACCAATTACATTCCAAAGCAATATTTATTGAAAAATAACATCTTCGTTTTTAAAAACATCTCAGGTGGAGTTAGCGCTTTAGTGGATGGAAAAGTAGTTGAATTGACCAATCAAATGGATGCTGAATATGAAATTTACGGAAACACGATTTTGATTAAATTATTCAATCGATCATTCATCGTATACAAAGACGGCCGAAAATTCTCCACCTAAATTCCTTCATTCCTTCCTTCATCCATTCCTTCATTTTTTTATTCATCCGTTTTTGAAGACTCCGAGATTAATTCGTTTAATCCCGTCATTTCTTCATCCGTTAAGTAGCGCCATTGTCCAATTTCAGTATCGAGTTGAATATTCATGATTCTTACTCGCTTTAATTTTACAACCTCATAATTCAAGAATTCACACATGCGTCGAATTTGACGGTTGAGCCCTTGTGTTAAAATAATTCTAAAACTAAATTTACTTACTTGTTCAACAACACATTCTCTTGTGACCGTATCGAGAATGGGAATTCCTTTACTCATTCGTTTAACAAAATCAGGAGAAATAGGTCTATCAACCGTTACAATGTATTCCTTCTCGTGATTATTTCGTGCACGAAGAATTTTGTTAACGATGTCGCCATCATTGGTCATAAAAATCAATCCTTCACTTGCTTTATCCAACCGGCCGATAGGGAAAATTCTTTTCGGATAATTGATATATTCGACAATATTGTTTCGTTCTACTTTTGTATCTGTCGTACAAACAACACCAACTGGTTTATTGAAAGCGATATAAACAGGTTTTTCAGTTGCATCAGAAATTAATTGACCATTCACACGCACTTCATCACCTGGAACAATTTTGGTTCCCATTTCGGGTACTTTTCCATTAATGGTAACTTTGCCTTCCTCAATTAGTTTGTCGGCTGCTCTGCGTGAGCAATAACCTACTTCGCTTAAATATTTATTAATTCTGGTTGATTGTTGTTCCTCCATGGTGCAAAATTATGAATAAGGAATTCATAATTCACATTTCTCACTTATCTTTGTTGCATTACCATTCAATCAAAATCAAAACAAGATGAATAATT
>JBIIKG010000123.1:0-8663 GCA_044233275.1 Crocinitomicaceae bacterium
AGTGATTTCTGGGTCAGGATTTGCCAACGCAAATACAATAGGGTCTTTTGCCATCGATGCTACCATATCCTTTGAAACGATATCACCTTTTGATAAACCAACAAAAACATCAGCTTTCTTCATTGCCTCTGCAAGTGAAATATCTTTTTTATGGGAAGAATAAATTACTTTACTTTCATCCAGATCTTCTCGTCCTTGCCAAATAAGCCCTCTTGAATCATACATCCAAATGTTCTCTACCTGAGCACCAAGAGCTCTGTATAGTTTAACGCAGGACATTGCCGCTGCACCAGCACCAGAGACAACGATTTTCACTTTATCGATTTTCTTTCTTGCCAGTTCTAATGCATTTATAAGCGCTGCAGAAGAAATGATGGCTGTTCCATGCTGATCATCATGCATAATTGGAATATCCAATTCTTCCTTTAAGCGTCGCTCAATTTCAAACGCTTCAGGTGCTTTAATATCTTCAAGATTAATTCCTCCGAACGTTGGAGCTATTGCTTTTACTGTTTGGATAAACAATTCGGGGTCACTTGCGTCAACTTCTATATCAAATACATCAATATCTGCGAATATTTTAAAGAGTAATCCTTTCCCTTCCATTACTGGTTTTGAGGCCAATGGACCAATATTTCCTAAACCAAGAACTGCCGTACCATTTGAAATTACAGCTACTAAGTTTGATTTACTTGTGTATTTATATACGTCTTCTGGATTTTCTGCTATGCGCAAGCAAGGCTCCGCCACACCTGGCGAATAAGCAAGTGAAAGGTCACGCTGTGAAGCGTAAGGTTTTGTAGGTACAACCTCGATTTTCCCTGGTCTACCTGATGAATGATAATCTAGTGCGTCTTGTTTGCGTATTTTAGCCATATACCTAGTTTGAAGCGGCTAAAGATACGAAAATGCTTTGAGTTAAACAGCAATTTGACGGAATGAACTAGTTATAAACAAAAAACCCAGTTCTAAAAGAACTGGGTTTTTCAAAGTGTGTTATTCAGATTAACGAATTACGATGTTTTGAGTGTGTGTCATTCCACCTGTTGAAATGTTCACGATGTAACTTCCTTTTGCCAATTCAGAAACTGGGAAAGAAATTGTTTGTTCACCCGTTAAATTTGTATGGAACTGAGATGCCACTGTTCTACCTTGAAGGTCAATAATAGCAATTGCATAATCAGCATTTTCAGCTTCAAATGCAACATTAATCACATCACTTGCCGGGTTAGGGAAAATATTAACTTTCATTAAATCTTCTTCATCAATTCCTAAAGAACCACCAATGTTAATGTTATCAACATACAAGTTGTTACCGTAAGCAGATGTTGCTTTGAATTTAACGATTAGTTTGTTTGCTGAACCATAAGCAGTCAAATCAACTGTTTCATTTCTCCACTGTCCTGCTGCTGTTGGTGTAAAGATTGCGGTTTGAGCTGGAACAGTAGATAAATTAGCTCCTTGCTTCGTGTATACATTTGTCCACGTAGCGCCACAGTCAGTTGAAACTAAAACATCCAATTTGTCATTTTCAGCTTGATATTGAGCATAAGCCACATCAAATTTCATTGATTTATTCGTATTTGAACTTAAATCAACTGGAGCTAAGTAAGTTTCTCCATTTTTACCTGAAGCGTAAGCATAGTTATTGTATTTCAAACAACCTGTATTTGCAGTACTGCGTACCCAATTATCACCTGTTGGTGAAGTAACATAATAGTTATTGTATGGGAACGAAGCATTAGAGAAGTTCTGTACAAAAGCACCAACAGCACCATTCGCTGTTACTCTTGAGAATGTTGTCGTCGCAGTTCCAATTGGATTTGTTAAACCAGAACCATTGATATTTGTCAAATAAGACGAAATAACTTGAGTTCCTGAAGTAGTAACATTTAAAGTTGGAATAGAAAAATTGTAAGTTGCACCGGGCGCTAAATTTCCAGTGTAAGGAATAGTTTGAGCTGCACCACCATTCAAAGAATAGTTGATTGTAGCAGTTGTGATTGCTGTATTCCCTTGGTTAAGCACAGTACCTGTCGCTCCAGAAATTGTATTTGCACAAGAGTAACCCTCTGGCACAGCAACACTCTGTACAATTCCATAATTAGACAATGCAACTGGCTCGGACATGTTTGCTTGAAAAACCTCTTTTGTAGAAGTGTTTTGAACCCATGCAACAAATCCTAGTTCGTTTAAATCGTAGATGTAAGAAGGAATTGCAACATTCGAAAAAGTAAATGTTTGAGAACCACCAGCAGAAGCAAAATTTGATGCAACTACAGCATTTCCTGTCCATCCTGAAAGCATTTTACGCATTACATTGTGAAATTCAGTTTCTCCATTAGAACCTGGTGCAGATGCGAAAGAAATTGTTTTTTCAACCATTCCTACATGCAAAACTGTATTTGCCGGATTCCAAACTCCAGGAGCTGAAATTGTAACAGTTACATCAGCAGTTGTAAATCCAGAGCTGATAGTATGTGAAATTGTCATATTAATTGGAGAAGCAACAGCATAACGGTTGTCAATGTTTGCTTGGGTTGCATCTTGGTTTGTTCCATCAAGCACACGGTCAGGAACCCCACTGATGTTATAATAATCAACACGTGCGTCAATTTCAGCTGAATTGTGCAAGTACATTGGGTCATATCCTGGCCAGCTAACTTGGTATTTAATAGCAACAGCTTTCGTCGGGTTTGCGGCTAACAAAGTTTCCATTGCTGGGTTTTGAGCTGCACATGGACCACAAGAAGCCTGAGAAAAGCTTTCTACTAGAACCTTTCTTTGTTGAGCAAAAGATGATCCTACGAGCACTAAAGCGCTAAGAGATAATAAAAGTTTTTTCATAATTTAAAATTATTGTATAATTAAATTTCTTTAACCAAAAATAGGAAGTTTTATCATACAATTCTCCATTCCATCAGAAAGAATAGTTTCTATTGTTGAATTGCTAAATTTTAAAATTCGGAAAAATTAAAAAAGTGTGGTTGTGATGGACTTCACAGCGCGCTTAATTTGGTAATTCCTAATTCAAAGAGTTCAGCGGCGAGATGCGATGAATGTATAACCTAACTTTGCTTAAAGTCAAGATTTCAATTGGAAGTAGATATCTTTTGCATGAGCAAGGAAATATTATTCTTGTTTTCCTTTTCATAAAACACCTATTTGATTTTGTACCAATTTCAATGTTTTGCAATATTGATCTAAAGTTGAAATTTGAGCATAAAAAAAGGAGCAAATTGCTCCTTTACATTTATTTTTATGAAATCATTATTAATGTCTAACAATGACGCGTTTTGTTTGAATTGTTATTCCTTTCTCGATGAATGTTAAGATGTAAACACCATTTTTCAATTCTGACATGTCAATTTTCTTTGATTTGATTGCCTTCTCGTCATATACAATTTTACCCAAAACATCGAATATTCGGATATCTAACTTTTCCATACCTTCGGTGTTGATTGTCAGTTGAGACGATACTGGATTAGGATAGACAGAAAAAGAGATCGTCTCTTTATCATCAATCGAAGCACAAGAAAAAACAACTTTAACGTCAACAGAATCGAGGTATTGACCTCCATCTTCATGAACATAATAGCGATAATCAGCTGTGCCACAAATTGGATTTACAAAATGTATAGCTGCTAAACCTGCTTCTCCAGCTGGCAGACCAGAAACTGGATTGAATTGAGCATCATAAACAGTTAATCCATCAGGAGTGATCCAGGGATTCTGAGTACTTGACGTATAACATTGACCTGCTCCTCCTTCAATTCCCCAACAAATGTAATCAGTCCAACCAACCGGAAGGGTAGTCAATTGTCGGCGCGTTATTTTCCAGTATTTATCAATTGTACTTGTGTTCTTAAATAGTAAATCAATATTTGAATCACCAGTTGCAGTAACCACATGAACAAGTTGCGTTCCGTTCACTAAAGCTGGATTGCCCACTTTCGTAATTTCAACTTGTGAATAACAAAAATTTGCTATTACTAAAGTGATTGAAAACAGAAGTATGTGTTGTTTCATTTTTATTGAGTTTACACAAATCTATAAATAATTAAAGTAAAGAAAAAGTATTCGGCAACAGATAAAAGGGAATTCTGCAAAATTATTGGAATCCTAAAATTAGCAATAGAGATCGAGAAACATGGACTTAGATGAAAAAATCCCTGGGAGTTTTGCAACTGCCACAGGGATTGATTACTGATTGTATAACTCGGTATTTATAATAGTGTTGTTGGACAAACGTATTCTGTTCTTGGAGTATTGGTTTTAGCAATTTCAACAAAACCACCTTCAACATCCACAAAATCCTCCCATCCACGAGATTTTAAAATTGAAGCTGCAATCATACTGCGATAACCTCCACCGCAATGTAGGATGAACATTTTATCTTTCGGAAACATCGATAAATGGTCATTGATTTCATTCAACGGCACATTCAGCGCATTCACAACATGTTCCGAATCAAACTCACTTTTCTTTCTAACATCAATCACAATAGGATTATTTGTATTTAAGTCTTCGAACTGCGCTGCATTGATACGATTAACCTGATCAATTTCCTTATTTGCTTTTTTCCAACTTTCAAATCCACCGCCTAAAAATCCAATTGCATGATCATAACCGACTCTCGACAAGCGAATTATTACCTCTTCTTCTTTACCTTGATCCGCAATAATTAAAATTTCTTGTTTGATGTCTTTAACCATCTCCCCTACCCACATTGCAAAGCTTCCATCCAAACCAATATTAATAGAATTGGGAACAAATCCTTTAGCAAAAACTTCAGGACTTCTGGTGTCAATAATTAATGCCTCAGTTTCGTTTGCCAGCAACTCAAATTCTTCAGGATTCAAGGCTTTTTTTCCTCTTGTCATAACCGTATCCAAACTTTCATATCCCTGAATGTTCATTAACACATTTTTCGGAAAATATCCAGGAGGATTTGTTAAACCAGTGAGTAGCTCCTTAATAAATTCCTCTTTCGACATGTCTGCTCTCAAAGCATAATTCGTCTTCTTCTGATTTCCAAGTGTATCAGTTGTTTCTTTACTCATTTTTTTGCCACAAGCACTGCCTGCTCCGTGATTCGGATAAACAATTAGGTCATCACTTAAAGGCAAAATTTTGGTTCGGAGGGAATCGAATAAATGAGCAGCAAGTTTATCTTGTGTTAAATCAGCTATTACATGTTGAGCTAAATCTGGTCGACCAACGTCACCAATGAATAAAGTGTCACCCGTAATGATTCCATGCTCCTTTCCTTTTTCGTCAATCAAAAGGAAACAAGTGCTTTCCATGGTGTGTCCGGGAGTGTGAAGGACTTTGATCGTATAATTTCCTACTTTAAATTCTTGATTGTCTTCAGCGACTAATGCCTCAAATCCAGGTTTTGCTGTTGGACCATAAACTATTTGTGCGCTTGTTTTCTTTGCTAAATCTAAATGTCCACTTACGAAATCGGCATGGAAATGCGTTTCGAAGACATATTTGATTTTTGCATGATCTTTTGTTGCTCTATCAATGTAAGGTTGTACCTCTCGAAGTGGATCAAAAATAGCTGCTTCCCCATTATTTTCTAGGTAGTATGCTGCGTGTGCGATGCATCCAGTGTAAATTTGTTCGATTTTCATGTCCTATATTTTGAATTGTTACACTGCAAAAATAGAATATGAAGACATTATAAAATGTAACAAACATTACACGAAAAGATGATTTTCATCAGGTTTCTAGTCGATTAGAGAAGATTATCGAACTACAATTATTTTCCTTTTTTCAAACTGCTTTTAACAAAAAGTTCAATAGCTCCAGTCATTGAAGGGGCATTTGGCATGGGTGCATGAACATCCAATCTCAAGTTATTTTTCACTACTGCATTTGCCGTTGTTGGTCCAAATGCCGCAATTAATGTAGTATTTTGTTTGAAATCAGGGAAGTTCTTCAACAGCGATTCAATTCCACCTGGACTAAAAAAAACAAGCATGTCATAATAAACATCTTCTAAGTCAGACAAGTCTGAGGCTACCGTTTTATACAAAACAGCTTTTGTGAAATTTACGTTGTTTTGCTCAAGAGTTTGCGGAATTTTGTCGTTCAGGATATCAGTACAAGGCAACAAAAACTTTTCGCTTTTGTGCTTTTTCATCAAATCAACTAATTCTTCGATTGTTTGTTTTCCAAAGAAAATTTTGCGTTTTCTGTAGGTCACATACTTTTGAAGATAATACGCAACCGCTTCGGATATACAAAAATACTTCATTGTATCTGGAACTTCAAAACGAATTTCTTCAGCAATTCTAAAGAAGTGGTCTACACCCACTTTTGACGTAAGTATAATAGCAGTATGTTCCGGAATATTAACTTTTTGTTGACGAAATTCTTGCGCATCAATTCCTTCCACGTGAATGAATGGGCGGAAGTCAATCTTCAGCTTATATTTCTCCGCCAAATCAAAGTATGGCGACTTGTCTCCTTCAGGTTTTGGTTGAGAAACCAAAATTGTTTTGATAGCCAAATTTCAAATGATTAAAAACAACATTCAAATCAATTCAAAAAATTCATTCTGATGTAGTTGAAAGCAACAAACAGAGGTAAAATTTCGAGGGTGCAAAAATATAAAATAATATAATACCATGCTACCCCTTCTGTTAAAACCAAATAAGAGTTTTTAATTATTCTCGCAACAGCGAATAAAAACAACAAAACTGTAAAAAGCATCATCAACCCAAAACTCCACTGAGGATTTAAAATCCAAATCAATGCAATGAGCGTATAGATTAACCCATTTAATTGCAAGCCAATGAGCGTATTAGCTGTAAAAGAAACAATTGGAAAATTTGTGCCGCTAATCAATAAGAACACATAAATTGGTATATACTGGATAACAAACAAAGAAAATGGAATTAGCAAGGATAACCAAAGATTGGTGACAGCTGAAAAAAGACCTATCGTTTCAAAGAGTAATATGTTGCACACAAATGATACTAGAAAATAATTTAGAAGCAGACCTATAGATGAGAACGAGGACAATCTCATTGTTTCTTTTAAACGTTGATCAACATCGGTAGCTGTTAGAAAAAGTACACCCAAACTTATGATTGCTTTATTGTTGCTTGTGCGAACAAAAGCCAGCACTAAAAAAGATACAAACAACAGAATACCCAAATAAAAATGACTGCCATTCTCCTTTGATGTCAAGCTCATCGGTATGTTAACCGAACTTGAATCAAAAAAGTGAAAGAACAAAAAGTGGATAGCCATGTTTATAAAAATGTAGAACAAAAGTAAGAAGGACTATGCACTTAAATGTGTTCTACTGAAAAATATTTAACTTTGTCGACCAAATAAATAATATGAGAACAGATTTATATGTACATCCAGACTATTACAATCTTGATGATTTATTGACAGATGAGCATAAACTTGTGCGTGACGCTGCAAGAGCATGGGTCAAAAAAGAAGTATCTCCAATCATTGATGAACACTATGAGAATGCAACTTTCCCAATGCATTTACTGAAAGGTTTAGGAGAAATTGGTGCATTTGGACCTTATATTCCTGAAGAATATGGTGGCCCGGGATTGGATCAAATATCATATGGTTTAATCATGCAAGAATTAGAACGATGTGACTCTGGATTGCGTTCAACTGCTTCTGTTCAGTCCTCTTTAGTTATGTATCCAATTTGGAAATATGGTTCAGAGGAACAAAAACAAAAATATTTGCCAAAACTTGCTACTGGTGAAATGATGGGTTGTTTCGGATTGACAGAACCAGATCACGGTTCTAATCCAGGTGGAATGACTACCAATTTCAAGGACGCAGGTGATGGAGAACATGTTATTTTGAATGGTGCAAAGATGTGGATATCAAATGCTCCATTTGCAGACATTGCTGTTGTTTGGGCAAAAGATGAAACAGGTAGAATATACGGTGTCGTTGTTGAAAGAGGTATGGAAGGTTTCTCAACTCCTACAATGCATGGAAAATTATCGCTTCGTGCTTCTGCAACAGGAGAATTGATTTTTGTGGATGTAAAAGTTCCAAAATCGCATATTTTACCAGGAAGAAGTGGACTAGGAGCTCCATTAAGTTGTTTAGATTCAGCTCGATTTGGAATTGCATGGGGTGCATTAGGTGCTGCGATGGATTGCTACGATCAAGCCTTGAGATATTGCAAAGAAAGAACACAATTTGGCGTTCCGATTGGTGCTTTCCAATTACAACAAAAGAAATTGGCTGAAATGATTACTGAAATCACTAAAGCACAACTTTTAACATTCCGCGTTGGTCAATTGAGAAATGAAGGTAAAGCTACCTCAGCTCAAATTTCAATGGCAAAACGTAATAACTGTGAAATTGCATTAAACATTGCAAGAGAAGCAAGACAAATACACGGTGGAATGGGTATCACAAGTGAATATTCGATGATGCGCCATATGGCGAATTTAGAATCTGTTGTTACCTATGAAGGAACGCATGATATACATTTACTAATTACAGGTATGGATGTAACTGGAATTCCATCTTTTACGCGTGAAATGCCTGATTTAAAATAATAACAATTCATTTCATAGGGCCATCTGTTTTCACAGATGGCTTTTTTATGCGCACAAAGTATATATTTGCTAAAATCCGCAGCTTGAAATTTCTTCTTA
>JBIIKG010000286.1:0-2730 GCA_044233275.1 Crocinitomicaceae bacterium
GTGACTCCACCAGATTCTGTGCAGGTAGTTGTAAATGATTCAATTGCTAAACTCGATACGCTTCCAAAGAATAGTAAACAAGTCGACGAAATCATTTCATTTGCGAAGAAGTTTCTTGGAACACCCTATCATTACGCCGGTTCAACTCCTTCAGGTTTTGATTGTTCAGGTTTCATTTACTATGTGATGGGTAATTTTGGATTCAGTTTGACCCGAACAAGTTATGGCTTGGCTGAATTTGGTCGAACAGTGAAGATTTCTGAACTCAGACCTGGTGACCTTATGTTTTTCAAAGGCAGAAATGTCAATTCAAGCCAAATTGGTCACGTTGCAATGGTGGTAGAAGTCTCTCCTGGAGTCGTAAAATTCATTCATTCTTCCACATCAAGAGGGGTGGTAATAGATAATTTCTTAACCAGTAAATATTATATTCCTCGTTTTATTAAAGCGAAACGATTGGATTATGGCGTAGAAGAATAAACTTCTTTCGATTTTTTTTGTTTAAATTAGACATATACCTAAAGTGTAAAAGTGAATTTATCTGAATCAAATGGCATCGGAAATGAACGACGAATTTGGCTTTTTGTCTTTCTTTCTGGATTGTTTATCACGTGTGCAATAACGGCTGAACTTATTTCCAATAAATTAATTGATATACCCATTCAGTTTGAGTTGTTTGGAAAGGAACTAGGTCCATTCACAACAATTGTTGGAGTGTTACCTTGGCCAATCGTGTTTTTATTGACTGATTTATTGAATGAATTTTATGGTGAAAAAGTAGTTCGAAGGTTATCGTGGATTACAGCAGTAATGATTGCTTTTTGTTTTATAATTGTGACACTTGCAATGGCCTTGCCTGCTAAAGAAATTCCTAATTCTTCATTGGCAACAAATGCTCAATTTAATGCGGTTTTTGGACAGGCTCAAATGGTTATAATTGGCAGCATTTCTGCCTTTTTACTTTCGCAATTGATGGATGTTTTCGTTTTTCACTTCATAAAATCCAAAACGGGAAATCGATTCATTTGGATGAGAAGTACAGGAAGCACCTTGATTTCGCAGTTGATAGATACTTATGTTGTTTTGTACATTGCTTTCGTTCTGCCGGGAAACATGAGTTTTTCAGATTACATGAGTATCGCTCCAACAAATTATCTCCTTAAAATCGGCATTGCTATTTCATTGACTCCGATGATTTATTTAGGACATTATTTAATCCGTAAGTATTTACGTACTTCGGATTAGGTATGTGAATGCCTTTTGAATAAATGCCAGATTAAGTATAAAATCGCGGCAGTTGCTAAGATTATTCCTACGGTAAATCCCATAAATAAGGTGTCTTTCGTATTGTCATAAGTATACATAGTCGACATCGATCCAGCCATTATACCAAATTCCAAAGCAATAAACATTGTTCCTGAACCAACACCTCTCCTGTCAGTAGGTGATAGATCGGCTGTCCATGCAAAAATTGTTGGACTTGATATTCCAGTTGCTAAGCCAAACACCAATGCTGCAATGGTGTATTCGGTAATTGTAGTTGATGATCCAATCAAATACATACTTAGCACCAAAATACTTGTTCCAATTAAAAGTGTTTTACGTCGGCCGATTGTATCAGATAATTTTCCTGTAAAAAGTCGAATAATAATAGTGGAAATAACATACATTCCAAAAAACCAACCTTTGTTATTGATGCCGAGGTATTCCGACATATCAGGCGTGAGCACAAAAATAATTCCAGAGGCTGGAGCTGTTAAGAACATAACCATGGCAGCCGGAAGCACAGTAGGTTCAAAAACATCATTCCATTTAACTTTCAGAAAGTTGAGTTGAAATTTCTGAGGTTCTGGCAGTGTTTCTTTTACTTGTAAAATCAGGATAGCAGATAAAGCCGCAGCAAGTGCAGAAATAAAGAATAGATTATTCATGCCAAAACGCTCGAAAATTATAGAACCTAAAGAATAACCAATTCCAATTCCAAGTGAAATGAAAGTTCCCCAAATGCCCATTCCTTGACCACGTTTATCGGCTGGAAGTATATCAGTTATTAACGCTGTTGCGCCTGTAGGGGTGAAGCCTGCGCTAAATCCATGAAAGAAACGAAGTATCAAAAAGAAAAATACAGATAGCGTTAAGGGATACAACATGGAGACGATGAAACAAACAACAATTCCAATAATCATTACTTTCTTTCTTCCAATTTTATCAGATAGTTTACCTGAAAATGGACGTGAAATTCCTGCTGAAATGGTGAAAAGTGAAATGATTAGACCTTTTTGATCTTCACCGCCTAGATTGGTGATAAATTGATTGAGTTCGGGAATAATTAGATTGAAACTGATCATGAACAAAAGCATTGCCAAGCAAATGATCCAAAAATTTTTATCGTATCCAGAAAACATGTTGGCAAAAATACTGTTTATTGATTAGTTGGAGGTGAGGAAATGGCTACCATTTTAGAAAGTAGAATATCTTTGACTTATAATTAAATTTTGAATCATGATAAAAGAGGCGACATTGGGTGCTGGATGTTTTTGGTGTATTGAAGCTTGTTACAAGGAACTAAAAGGTGTCATTGATGTGTTTCCAGGTTATGCTGGAGGTCAGACCTTAAATCCAACTTATGAGCAAGTTTGTGGTGGCCAAACAGGTCACGCTGAAGTTGCACGAGTTATGTATGATGATGCATTGATCTCTTTTGAGGAATTATTGGAGGTATATTGGTTT
>JBIIKG010000124.1:0-8557 GCA_044233275.1 Crocinitomicaceae bacterium
CAGACAAAGCATTTGATTTAATCTTTGAATATTCTTTCCAAATTTGTGATGAAAATGGTTGTATTTTTCCACCAGATCAAGAAACGAAATTAAAAGTAGCTGGTTATAAGCCAGCTGCAGGTGCTGCTGTTATTGATGTTGACAACAATACTGGAAATGACACACCAGAGCCGGCAAGTGTTGATACAGTTTCAAAAAATGTTGATACGCCAACAGAAGAAGTAGAAGAAGTATTTCCATCAGACACCAATAAAAGTAAGCCAGATATTAATTTGTGGATTATCTTTTTTACTGGTTTTGCATGGGGTTTTGCAGCACTGTTTACACCGTGTGTATTCCCGATGATTCCTATGACAGTTACCTTTTTCACGAAGCAATCAGGTAGCAGAAGAAAAGGGATTATTAATGCGTTCTTTTACGGTGCATCTATCATTTTTATTTATGTCGCAGTTGGTGTACTTGTTAACTTGTTCACTGGGAGTGCCGCAACCGTATATGAAATCTCAACGAGTGCAACTTTAAATTTAATCTTCTTTGCTATTTTCATCTTGTTTGCTTTTTCATTCTTAGGAGCATTCGAAATTAGAATGCCCTCATCATGGGTGAATAAAGCAGATGCTAAGGCGGATAAAGGTGGTTTTATTGGGATATTTTTCATGGCATTTACCTTGGTATTAGTGTCCTTTTCATGTACTGGACCTATTGTAGGTACAGCTTTAGTGCAAGCGATATCTTCAGGGTCCATTTTGGCTCCAGCAATCGTAATGGGTGGATTTGCCGCAGGATTGGCATTGCCATTTACGTTGTTTGCCATTTTCCCAAGTGCAATGAATTCACTACCGCAATCAGGTGGTTGGTTGAATAGTGTAAAAGTTGTCTTCGGATTATTGGAAATAGCAATGTCTTTGAAATTCTTAAGCATGGTTGATTTGGCTTACCATTGGGATTTCCTAACGCGTGAAATTTTTGTTGCTGTTTGGATTGCGGTCTTTGGTATAATGGGAATGTACTTACTCGGTAAATTGAGATTCTCCCATGATTCTCCGCTCGAAACGATTGGAGTACCGAGGTTTATGTTTGCATTGTCGTCAATTGTTTTTGCGATATATTTATTACCTGGTATGTGGGGAGCACCATTGTATATGATTGATGGAATTGCGCCACCAAGAACGCACTCTGAAGATAATTTTAGATTTGTAAAAGGTAATCCAGAAGTGGAAGGAGATACCTTGTTTGCCCGCTTTAAAAATGAGATGCACGAAGTAGGTGATGGTTCAATATTAGTTTTCCATGATTTAGATAAAGGAAGAGAATATGCGAGATTAGCTAAAAAACCTGTTCTTATTGACTTCACTGGATATTCTTGCGCTAACTGTCGTAAAACGGAGAACATGGTTTGGACCAATGATAAAGTTAGATCTATCCTTCAAGAAGAAATGGTTATAATTTCTCTTTATTGTGATGATAAAAAATTATTACCAGAATCAGAACGTGTATTCTCTAAGGTATTGAATGGTAAAATGAAGAACTTTGGTAATAAATGGTCAGAATACCAGATTAAGAAATACGGACAGATTTCACAACCATTGTATATTATTCAAGATTTAAATGGGAACGACCTAACTGAGCCAAGAGGTTATGATCCAAACGTTGATGATTATCAAAAATTCTTAAAAAATGGGATTAAATTATTTAAGAAAAATTCTGCTCAATAGTCAACTTTAAATTTAGAAGAAGGGTGCTCATGAGAGTGCCCTTTTTTGTTCTATATAATTTTACTTAGCATACACTATTGATTTTGATGTAAACACACCAACCAGATCATTTTTTTTAATGTTGGAGGAAAGCAGTTGTTGCACCTTTGTAGTAATAATACAAAACATTATTACAATGAAAAAAGCACTTTTATTTTCGATTTCATTCTTTGTTTCAGCACTTGTGTTCGCAAATCAAGAAGCAGCAGCCTTAGTAATTAACTATACTAAAACTGATATCAGTTGCTTTGGTAAAAAGGACGGCAAAATTGAACTTTCAATTTCGGGTGGTAAAAAACCTTATGTGATTGTTTGGAGCAATGGGGCATCAGAAATGATCCTTGAGAATTTAAACAAAGGTACATATGCAGTTACTGTGCGTGATGCTTCAGGAAAAGAACAGATTGAATCAATTGCAATTACTTCTCCTTCACCATTGTCTATTCAGTATAATTATCCAAGTGAAACATTCCTTGATGCATTTAGTGGAAGCGTAAATGCAGCTATTTCTGGCGGTACTCCGCTTACCTTGGATGATAAGCCTTTTTATGCAGTTCATTTAAATGATGAATTTGGGACAGAGAATGGATATATGATGCAAGATGGGATTTACACAATGAAAATCGAAGATTCTAAAGGGTGTTCACTTTCTGTGAAAGTTAATTTGGATGTAGAAATAATCGATTCAAATAGGCCTTCTCAAAGTTTAAAATTAGCCACAAAAAAACCATACAATGGTTATGGATATGTTCAAATGAGCATTTATCCAACGAAAGCATTAAACCAGGTAGTTTCTATCATGGAAACAATTGAGCGATAGTTTGTTTATAGTTTAAGTTGCAAGGTAAAGAGGTGTGGGAGGTTTTCTCCCACACTTTTTTTATTTAATGGCGGGATGAATTAACCATTGACAATGAATTGTTCATCATTAACAGCGGATGGAATCATTGCGAAGTTGATATTCTTTATTTTTACGAAATGAATGAATTCCTTCAAACATCTATTGAGTTTTTGAAAGGTGTGGGACCGCAGCGTGCGGAACTCCTGCGGAAGGAAATCAATATCTATACATTCAGCGATTTACTGAATTATTTTCCGTTTCGATACATTGATCGATCGAAGTACCACAAGATTTCAGATTTACCGTATTTAGATTCATATGCCCAATTGAAGGGCAGAATTGTGCAGGTTTCAGAAGGAGGAAATGGAAAGTTTAAAAAACTTACTGCTAAATTTCAAGATGAATCCGGAATGATTGATTTAGTTTGGTTTCAAGGAATTCGATGGATACGACCGTTATTAAAAGTAGGAGTGGAGTACCAATTGTTTGGAAAGGCAAAATTATTTGGTTCCACTTGGAACATTCCTCATCCCGAATTGGCTGAGTATGATAGTGTAACAGTAAAAACTGGATTGCAACCGGTTTATTCCAGTACAGAACGCTTAACAGCTGCTGGATTGCATTCAAAAGGAATAGAAAAGCTGACAGCTGTCTTAATTCCTCAGATTAACGGGCGTATTCCAGAAACATTACCACTTGATATTATTCAGCAAAACAGATTGATTTCCCGCGAAGATGCTTTTCGATTGGTCCATTTGCCAAAATTCGAAAATGATTTTCACCAAGCACGATTGCGTTTAAAATTTGAAGAATTATTTATTCTTCAAATGGAAATGTTATTGCGCAAAAAGATAAGCATGCACAAGTCTAGCGGCTTCGTTTTTAAAGAGGTTGGAGATGTGTTCAATGATTTCTACAACAATCATCTTCCCTTTGATTTAACAGGAGCTCAAAAACGCGTATTGAAAGAAATCCGTCGCAACGTGATGGAGGGTGTTCACATGAATCGCTTGCTGCAAGGTGATGTTGGTTCAGGAAAAACACTTGTAGCACTATTGACCATGTTGATGGGAATTGGAAACGGTTTTCAAGCTGCTTTGATGGCACCAACGGAGATTTTAGCGACACAACATTTTGAAACGATCACCGAGCAATTAAAGGATTTACCAGTTAAAGTTGCGTTATTGACTGGTTCCGTAAAAAAGAAAATCCGTGTTCATATTCACGAAGGACTGGAAGATGGTAGCATTCACATCCTAATTGGAACGCATGCCTTATTGGAAGATGTGGTTCAATTTCAGAATTTGGGAATCGTGGTCATCGATGAGCAGCATCGTTTTGGAGTTGCACAACGAGCGCGTATGTGGAAAAAGAACACCACCCCGCCTCATGTCTTAATTATGACAGCGACACCCATTCCAAGAACGCTGGCAATGACGTTTTATGGTGATTTAGATGTTTCCGTAATTGATGAATTACCTCCGGGAAGAAAACCAATTTCAACTGTTCATCGCTATGAATCATATCGTTTGAGAGTATTCGGTTTTCTGCGAGAAGAAATCAATAAAGGTCGACAAATATATATTGTGTACCCACTCATTCATGAATCAGAGAAGTTGGATTTCAATAATTTGATGGAAGGTTTTGAATCGATTACACGCGCTTTTCCTTTGCCTGAATTTAAGGTGAGTATTGTCCATGGGAAAATGAAACCTGAGGACAAGGATTTTGAAATGCAACGATTTATCAAAGGTGACACGCAGATAATGGTAGCAACAACCGTTATTGAAGTAGGGGTGAATGTGCCTAATGCATCTGTAATGATTATTGAAAGTGCAGAACGTTTTGGTTTATCACAACTACATCAACTTCGAGGCAGAGTAGGTCGTGGAGCCGAACAATCTTACTGTATCTTAATGACCGGAGATAAAATTGCCAAAGACACCATGAAGCGAATTGAAACAATGGTGCGCACAAATGATGGCTTTGAAATTGCTGAGGTAGATTTACAATTGAGAGGTCCAGGTGATTTAATGGGAACGCAACAAAGTGGAATATTGAATTTAAAAATTGCTGATTTGGCGCGCGATGGACAATTAGTTGTGCTGTCCAGAGATGAGGCAAAACGTTTATTAGAATCAGATCCTCGATTGGAAAAGCCGGAGAATGGAATGCTTCGTCAGATTATGGAGCATGTTTTTAGGTCAAAACCCGATTGGGGAAAAATTGCTTAAATAAAAAAAGATGAAAAAATTACTTGTAATTATTGCTTTTGTACTTCCAGTTTTTTCCTTCGGGCAATTAATGGATGGAGACTTAATGGACGAGGGGCGAAAAATGATTTCAAGTTCCGACTTCGTTTTGTACGATTCAAACGAGGGGGTATTGTTTTACGAATTGGCAGTTGATCGCACGGGGAAAGTCACTTCAGCACGTTTATTATCAGAAGGATCAACGATAACAGGTACTCCAACACGTATGAAAGCGCGTAATTATTTGGTAACACTTCAGTTTGAAGCAGCTACACATTATCCTCAATTCCATCATGTTCGTGTGAAAGTGACCTTTAAAGAACCAGAAGAAGAAAAAGTAAATTAGTCACAATAAATTTCTTTGTATTCTTTTTGGTATTTCTCCATGATTTTCTTGCGCTTCAACTTTAACGTTGGCGTCAATTCATTTCCATCGATAGAGAATTCTTTTTCAAGCAGAACGAATTTTTTGATTTGTTCCCAATTTCCAAATCCAGTATTGAATTTATCCACTTCTTCTTGGTAACGTGCAATAACCGCAGGATTTTTTACAATCTCCGCATTTGTCCCACCACCTAAATCCACATTTTTGCGCTGTGCCCATTCTTTAACGAACGCAAAGCTTGGCACGATGTAAGCACCAGGAAATTTCTCTCCTTCACCAATCACCATCATTTGTTCAATAAATCTTGATTCCTTGAATTTGTTCTCCATTGCTTGCGGTACTATGTACTTTCCACCTGAAGTTTTGAAAATTTCCTTCTTACGATCTGTAATCTTCAAGAAAACACCTTCCTGAAAAATACCGATATCTCCAGTGTGGAACCAACCTTCTGCATCCATTACTTCTGCAGTCGCCGTTGGATTTTTATAATAGCCCATCATTACGTTTGGACCTTTTACTAAGATCTCACCATCTTCCGCAATTTTCACGGAAACGCCATCAATCAGCGCTCCAACCGTTCCAATGCGGATTCCTTTGTGGAAGCTATTCACGGATACAACTGGTGAGGTTTCTGTCAAGCCATATCCTTCCAAAATTGGAATATTTGCAGCTAGGAAAATTCGCGCTAATCGTGGTTGTAAAGCCGCACTACCTGATGCAATTGCTCTCACATTTCCACCAAGGGCTTGCTGCCATTTTGAGAAGATTAATTTTCGTGCAATGGCCAATTTGATTTTATACCCCAATGATTTTCCGACAACGTCGTATTCTTCTCCAACAGAAACAGCCCAAAAGAACAATTTGCGTTTTATTCCAGTTAATTCATCCCCTTTGGCAATGATTTTATCGTAAACTTTTTCAATTAAACGAGGTACAGCCGTAAACACTTCCGGTTTCACTTCTCGAATGTTATCACCGATTGTATCCATTGATTCTGCAAAATGAATTGAACATCCGAGGTACATATATAAGTAGTGCAACATGCGCTCATATACGTGACAAACAGGCAAGAAACTAAGAACTTTCGAATTGTTATCAGCTGGAATTGGGTCTTGGCAAGCATCCACATTTGATAATAAATTACCATGTGATAGCATTACACCTTTTGGATTTCCTGTTGTTCCTGAAGTATAGATAATTGTCGCCAAATCGTCCGTTTTTACAATTTCCATGCGTGCATGAACATCACTTTCAGCTACGTCTAATCCTGCATCAATAATGGCAGTCCAGCTTTTACATCCTTCCACCGCTTCAAAGGAGAAAATGTGCTGTAATGATGGCACATCAGCGCGAATATTTTGAATTTTATGAAACAATTCATCATTGGCTAAAACGCACAATTGAATTCCCGCATCGTTCATTATGTAGCGATATTCCCCTTCTGAAATATTTGGATACAGTGGGACTACAATGGCGCCCACTTGCTGAATAGCAATATCCATGACATTCCATTCGTAGCGTGTGCCTGAAACAAGTGCGACATTATCACCTGCTTTCACTCCCATTGCAATCAAACCTTTGGAATAAGCCATTGCTTTGTCCAAGAAATCTTGCACTGATAAAGGATTCCAAACGCCATTCGTTTTAGTAACAAACATCCGCTCGTTTGGATGTGTTTTCAGTTGGTAATAAGGAATATCAAATAGACGAGTTGCGTGAATCATGATGAGTACGTTTTGTTTCAGAAACGAATATAGTAAAAACAAGTTTTTAAATGAAGTAAATAATTCAAAATCCTTTCAGAACACAAATTGAAAATAGTTAATAGGTCTTCTTTTTTAACGGGTTTTTGGATTAGAGTGGATGGAGTGAATACTAGTTATGTTTAATATTCGAATATTCGAATATTTCAAGATTTGAAAATTTCAAAATTGCAACTTCGCAATATTGCGAAGAAGGCCTTGTTTTATTGGTACTTACAATGGTTTTTTGTTTGAAAGAGATTTTTTTACGAGTAAAATTTTCATACCATCAAATCGCTAAATCTTTCAATCTCTATGCTCCCGCAGATTTCGCGGAGGAACGCAGAAATAGATCTTTCGAATTCATAAGTTGATTGCAGGTCTGTCTATGTTGAAAATGAGTGATAATTTTAAACTTAGCTATCTTGCTAATTACCCCTAATTTTACTGGTTCACAGACCTGTATTTACTTCGAATTAGGCATGAATATTTGCATGGATGATTCAACTATTTAATTTTGTTTTTTAACCATCAAACCATCAAATCATCAAATCATCAAATCTTTGAATTTCTTTAGTTCCCGCAGATTTCGCAGAGGAAAGCAGAAGTAGATCTTTCGAATTCATAAGTTGATTGCAGGTCTATGTTGATAATGAGTGATAATTTTAAACTTAGCTATCTTGCTAATTACCCCTAATTTTACTGGTTCACAGACCTGTATTTACTTCGAATTAGGCATGAATATTCACGTGGATGATTCAACTATTTAAATTTTGTTTTTTAATCATCAAATTATCAAATTTGGGAATTATCAAATTTTTTTGTTGATTGTATTTCTTTTAAATTTTCGACGAACCACAAAATTGGTTCAATAGAACAATACTAATATTCATTGATATTGGTTGTATGTTCGACAGAATCAATAGGATGAAAAACTATCAGTACTTTTAGGTAATTAAGGCGTTAATAAAAATCCTTAGGGTGTAACTTTTAAAGTTCTTAAATTGTTTTAACTGCAACTACTCGGAAATTTGAAAAGACATGAATACAATATCGTTGTAAAGGCGCAAAGTAATCAGTTATATGGTTTTGCGCTTAAATTCCTCCGGAATCAGGAGGATGCACAGGATATTGTACAAGATGTTTTTGAAAAATTATGGGTCAACAGAAAGAAAGTTGAATTTGAAAAGGCAAAGAGTTGGATGTTTACATGCGCTCACAATGCAATGATAAATTTGATTAACAAGAATCAACGTTTACAGTTTCCTGGAAGTGAAAATCTTCCTGAAGCATCAAAAATGGAGCGGAATATTTTTGAATCAAATCAAGTTGTTGAGAGAGCGGTAAGTATCTTGCCGCCGATTCAAAAAAGCATTATTCTTCTGCGTGACTTAGAGGGTTATTCTTACGAAGAGATTGGAGATATTTTACAACTTTCTTCTTCTCAAGTAAAAGTGTACCTGTTTCGAGCGAGAAATAAAATTAAAAAGCAGTTAAAAGGATTGACGGAACTAGTATGAGTAACCCATCATTTTCAAATATCGATCGTTGGCTCTTTGAGCTCATTGAAGGAAATTTGTCGG
>JBIIKG010000125.1:0-8539 GCA_044233275.1 Crocinitomicaceae bacterium
TACCTTGTTGCACCCGGTGTAGATTTCAGAAAAATACAAATTCAATTCAAAGGTGCTGAACTTTCAACAGACGACAGCGGCAACCTGATTATCAAAACTCCGTTTGGTGAAATTCAGGAAGGAGCCTTAAAAGTCTACCAAAATAATGAACGCATTGAAGCTTACTGGAAAATCAGTGAAGACAATGTGGTAAGTTTTGAAATACCAAATTACAATTCAGATCTTGCTTTGCGTATTGATCCATTGACAAGGGTATGGGGGACTTATTATGGGGGGAGTGGAAGTGATTCAGCACGTGACGCAGCTATTGACGCCTCGGGATACATTTATATGTGTGGTGAGACGGCTAGCACTTCATCTATTTCATCCGGTGGATTCCAAAACAATTGGGTTGGGGGCCTCTATGATGCTTTTTTAGTTAAGTTCAATAATTCTGGAGTTAGACTTTGGGCGACATATTATGGAGGGAGTGGAACTGATTATGGTGAGTCAACGATTACCGATGGTTCAGGAAATGTTTTTTTGGCGGGATCTACAGGTAGTTCAATTGGGATAGCCTCTAATGGGCACCAAAATACATTTGGAGGAAGTAACAACGATGCGTACATAGTAAAATTCAACAGTTCGGGAATAAGGTTTTGGGGCACCTATTACGGTGGTAGTTCATCAGATTTGGCCTTAGAAACTGCAATTGATGTTTCTGGAAACATATATCTAACAGGTACTACGACTAGTAGCACGGCAATTGCCTCAGGCGGACATCAGAATTCCATTGGAGGAGCTGCAGATGCTTTTTTAGTTAAGTTCAACTCCTCTGGTGCTCGGCTTTGGGGCACATATTATGGGGGGAGTGGCACTGAAGGTAATGGTGGCGCAATAACTACTGATGCTGTTGGAAATATTTACCTTGCTGGAAATACAACAAGTACTTCAGCTATTGCCATTGGTGGTCATCAAAACTTTACTGGTGGTGGAAATGACGCATTTTTGGTCAAATTCAATAGCTCAGGAACAAGACTTTGGGGGACTTTTTATGGTGGAGTGAGCGAAGATATGGGACTTTCTACTGCTTGTGATGCTTCTGGAAATGTATACCTAGCTGGTTATGCATACAGCCCAGCATCTATTTCTTTTGGAGGACATCAAAATACAATTGGTGGTGGCGCAGATGCCTTTATAGTTAAGTTTAATTCTTCAGGATTAAGACAATGGGGATCCTACTATGGTGGAACAAGTGATGAATATGGTTACTCCGTATCCGTAAATGCTTCCGGAAATGTTTTTTTAGCTGGACAAACCGCCAGTTCTTCTGCAATTGCATCTTCAGGTTATCAGAATACTTACGGAGGAGGCATAGATGCTTTTTTAGTAAATTTCAATTTATCCGGGACAAGAATTTGGGGCACCTATTATGGAGGTAGCGGTTCAGAATATGGTGGATCAACAATTGTTGATGGTTCCAGTAATATGTATTTGTCGGGTTCTACGTATAGCTCAACAGGTATATCTTCCGGGGGTCACCAAAACACAATTGGAGGCAGTCAAGATGCCTTTTTAGTGAAACTCTCACAAACTCAAATAAATTGTAACAATTATTTTATTACCTCAAATGAAGAATATAGCACTACAGTAAATTCTGGCGCCAATGTGAGCTCAATGCCCATTGCAGTTAACAGCAGTTTACCACTTACTTTCAATTGGTATTTAAATTCAACACCAATTTCTAATGGTGCTAATTATTCTGGAGCTACAACAAATCAATTAACTGTCTTAGGAGCCAATTATTCCCAGGATGCTAATTCAAATTATTTTAGATGCTTTATTACAAATACTGACGGTTGTACTGACACTGCTTACTTTCAAATTGATGTTTGTGATGATATTACCCAACAACCAATTGATATAACTGCTAATGTAAATTCATCAGCTACTTTCACTGTATCCCATACTGATCCAACAGCAACGTATCAGTGGAGAACTGATATTGGTACAGGGTTTCAAAATGTAACAAATGCTGGGCAATACTCTGGAGCAAATACAAATACTCTTACAATTTCAAATCTATCTACACTAAATAACAATCAATACTTCCACTGCAAAATAAATTCACACTGCAATTCTTCTCAGTATTCAGATACTGTTGTGTTGATGATTAACTCAACTAATTCAATTGAGGAAAGTGAATTAAATCTTTTCACCATATCACCCAATCCAGTACAAGATGACTTACACATCACCTCTCAAAAACTAAACAAAATCCTTTCTTATTCAATCTTTAACATTTTAGGTGATGTTGTTATGACAGGTGAATTAACTGCCAATGAAGAGTATATTAACTGTAAAGAATTACAAACAGGGATATATTTTTTACAGATTGGCGAGACAACTAGCACAATTAAATTCATTAAAAATTAAAACTATGAAAATTATTATAAGTGTTTTTGCCTTATTTTTCTTAATTAATGGTTTTTCTCAACTCACCTACATACCTGATGATGCATTTGAGCAGTACTTGGAAACTGAACAGTTGTTAACCGGTTTTAGCAATGGTATTCCAAATGACAACTACGTCAATACTGCAGCTGTAGAAATTTGTGCTTTAATAGATATAGGTAGTCAATATCCCGTTCAAAGCTTATCTGGCATTGAAAATTTTACAGCCTTGAAATCAATATTCTTAAGTGGTATTTTCATTTCTAACCTAGATATTTCGACATTATCCAGTAATCCTTATGCGGTAAAAATAGATAACTGCCCTCTTCTCTCTTCGGTGATATTACCATCATCAGATTCATGGAGTCTTATAGATTTTACAGGAAACAACTCATTAACAAGTATTCAATTTGGTCCAAATTCTGCTCTTTCGGGTTCTCAATTAGCAGGTATAGTAACTGTTACAATAAGTGTAAATAACCAACTAACTAGTTTTGATATATCAAATTTACCATTAACAAGTACGGGGTTCTTGTATATAAACAATAATCCAGCTTTGGAATGTGTCAACTTAAAAAATGGTTCTTGCATAATGTGGTCTTACGTTCAAATTACAGCAAATAATGTTTTGAATTGTGTGCAAGTAGATAACCCAGCTTATTCTGAAGCATCCCCAGCGTGGCAGGACCTAATGGTTCCGGCGCCTTATTCAACTTCTTGTATCTCCTGTGTTACAGAAATTCAGGAATTAGAACAACGGGTAATTAGTGTCTATCCCAACCCCTCAAATGGATTAATAGATATTGAAAGTTCACAAAGCCTGAATTCAGATTTTTATAAAATTTTGGACCAGCAAGGTCGTGTGGTGAAGACAGGAATCTTAAATGGTCAAAAGACAACGATTGATCTTGAACTTCAGAACGGAATGTACTACCTAATGGTAGGTGATGGAGTTGTGAAGGTGAATATTAATTAAATATAATTCTAAAAACATGAAGCAATTCATTTTAACTTTATGCTTATCAGTATACGGAGGCTATGCATTTTCTCAACTCACTTATGTTCCTGATGATGCATTAGAAGCATATTTGGAAAATGAACTTTAGTTAATTGGAATGTCGAAAGGTATTCTAATGATAGTTATGAGCACTAAAATGACGACTTGGCAGATGGGCCAACTAAAAGCACAGTAAAACTAAAAATACTGCGGTTTAAAAACAAGGCAGTTGCAGATAATGGGAGAATTAACGCTTGAACACTCCATAAACCAAAGTAGGGCTTCTAAAACTATTTACAATGAAAAATAAAAATTTATTGAAACTAACATTAATTTGTTCAATTGCTTTAATTTCTTCATGCTCCATTCAAAAAAGAACATTTAGATCGGGTTACCATGTTGAATGGAACAAAAACTATTCATCAGCTAATTCAAAAGAATCTGCAGAGCAGAATATTATTGCAAATAATGATAACGAACAATATGAACAACAAGCAAATTCAAACGTTCGGATTGAGGATGAAGTACTTATTTCTTCTGAATTCGCTAATAATGAAATTGAATTAGACATGGATTTTCAATCCGATTTAGTTTCTGCTCCAGAAAGTAAATATGAAAATGCAATTCTGCCCATAAATAAGATCAATTCCAAAAAAGATATTGAACAGAATCAGATTGAATCAGGCAATGTCTCAAATTCAAAAATCACTTCAAACAAATCTAAAAAACAAATTAAATCATCAAATGCACCTGCTAATGGAGGCAAAGTGCAAATTGTAGCATTAATTCTTTGTATTTTGTTAGGTCTAATTGGTATACACCGATTCTATTTAGGCTATACAGGTTTGGGCATTTTATATCTTTTAACGTTTGGATTATTTGGAATTGGCTGGATAATAGACCTTGTATTATTAATCATTCCAAATGGATTAACTCCAAAAGGACGATCAAATTATAAAGAATAAAAGCTCATAACTCGGGTTTAGCTCCATGTCTTAAATCGTTGCTTCGAAGACTTCGATGCAACGATTTAATATAAAATTCGGCACGGCGACAAGCTCGATCAACTTTATACCCTAACAATCAGGTAATGTATTTCTTCATTGCCAATTATCTTAGCATTTTTTGGAATTTTAAAAAGTTTGATTCGTTTTTTACTTATACCCAAACGTACCAATTGATTTTTTAACTCCTCTGCACGTTTCACCGATAATTGTTTATCTATGCTCGTTGAATTTGAAGTTTGAAACAAAACGGACAATTCAATTTTCAGGGTAGGATTATTCACCATGAAAAGATAAAATTGATTGATCTCGATTGCTGATTCTGGAAGAATTTTAGCGTCTTTTTCCTCAAATTTAATGTTCTTCAAGGAAGCGCTTCTTCCAATGTTGATTTTCTGCAGTGAGATAATTTTCTCTAATTCATTAAATGAATTGGTGCACACAATGTTTTCAGAATGAAGCAAGTAGTTTTGTGCGAGAATGTTGAGCGCATAATTTTTTCCATTCGATGGCAGCGAAATTAAATATTTACCCGAGGCTTTATTCGAATAGAATGTCCCAAAACTCATTTGTGATGTTAGTGAAGTGATATTAATTTTTGAACCAATTGGCTGCCCATTTTCTGCATCTTTAACTATACCATTTAAAAGTGTTAAACTGGGAGAAAATGCATTTTCGTCGCTAAATTGAACTGTATAAAGATCAAATTTGCCTTCGTTTCGATTAGAAGCAAAAATTGCAAACTGTCCATTTGCGGCCATGGTGAAGTCACGGTCGAATGAACTTGAATTGATTGGCTCGCTAATTCTTAACGGACTCTTCCATTTTGTACTATCCAATTGGGATGAAAAAAAATCAAAATTGTCAGAGAAGGTAGACGCACTAAAATAGAGCGTTTTTCCATCTGGATGCATAAAAACAGAAGCAACTTCATCCGCAGAATTAATCATGTCCTTCATTCGAGAAATTTCATACACACTTCCATTTTCAGTGATTTTTCCCGTCCAAATGTCTGAGCTATCGCCATTCAATTCAGATTTACCAATAAAATAAAAGGTTTTATTGTCGGATGAAATACTTCCCGAAATAGAATTGGCAGCAAGTCCAAAATCGCTTATCAATGTGGGTTCTCCCCAAGAGTTTCCCGTCAATTTTGTGGCATATACGTTTCCTTTACCTTCTGAATCTGTGCGATAAAAAAGCATTAACTGCCCGTCATTTGAAAGCGCAAAAGCTGTATTGTTACTTTCGGTATTGTTGATTAGTTCTGGAAGTGGCTCTGCTTCTCCCCAAGCTTGACTATCCTCATTGAAGAGAGTTCGGTAAATGTTCGCTCGTGCTTCAACATTCCGTTTTTGTTCCGCAGGTAAAAGTGGTCGTGTTGAGGTGAAATAAAGTATTTTTCCGTCGGCAGTTAATAAGGGATGTGTTTCAGAAAATTCCGAATTTATACTAAATCCTAAAGGTTTAACTGTATTCGTTGCCTGGCAAAAGACGAAACTCGCTTTCCAAATTAATAGACAACAAAGTAGAAAGCGCGTTATTTTCATCATTTTATTCCGTCAATGATTTTTTTATTATCCAAAACCCAAAGAAGTAAGCTGTTGTTTCGTGCATCAAGGTTGAGTTTTTTACAAATTCTAGACCGATAATTTTCAACCGATTTAACTGAAACAAAAAGTAAATCAGCTATCTCTTTACTCGGTAATTTTTGACTAACCAATTGTAGCGTCTTCAATTCTGTTCGGGTTAATGAATTTAATAACTCAGCAACTTGCAGTCTTCCCGTATCTTGATCATCGACAATTTGTTCCTGGTCACGAATACTTTTTGCAATATACGTTTTACCCGCCAAAACATAGTTAATACAATCGACCAATTCTTCAGATGTATTGTCTTTTACAAGATAGCCACGAGCGCCGTTAAAAAATGCGAGCTTTAGCATTTCGATATCGTTGTACATTGTCAAAACAATAACGAGAGCCCCTTTATTTTTGCTTGTAATTTCTGCACATACCTCTAAACCATTTTTTTCAGGCATATCAATATCCACAATTATAATATCTGGAGTATGCTGATTCAAATAGGAAAGCAATGAGACACCATTATCGAATTCAACGATTCGAATATCCGCAAATGAAGTCTCCAACAGAAATTTCAAACCGCTTCTAAATATGGGGTGATCATCTGCAATGAATGCAATCATATTTTTCGTTTTGGTATTCATGAGATGGTCAAAATTAGCACAAATCCTTTATCACTTGTTGGAAGCGATATTTTGCCTCCAATAGTTAAGGCTCTCTCTCGAATAGTCAACATACCAATACCTTCTGAATTGGATTTATCACTTTTAAATCCGATTCCATTATCACGGTATTTTAATATGAATTCACCATCAATATTTTTCAATGATACTTTTAGTGCTGTTGCTTTTGAATGTTTAATCGTATTGCTGATGCATTCTTGAACTATTCTGTATAACTGGGTTTTTGTGTTAAGATCAAGCGATTCTATCTCATTTTTAATGGAAATACTTGTTATTATTCCCGTGTTACTTTCTGTTTTTTCCAGCAGAGAAACCATCGATCTTTCAAGGCCTAATTTGGCGACAAATGAAGGATGAAGAAAATGGGATATACTTCTCGTGTGATCGATGACTTCGCCAACTTCTTTTTCCATTCCCTCTAAACCATTAATTTTTCCTGTATTGAAAAGATTAATTTTAGATTTTATAACTGACAAAGATTGTCCGATATCATCATGTAAATCGCGTGAAATTCTAGAGCGTTCATGATCGATGTTTTCGATAAGTTTTTGCGTAAACATTTGCTGATTTTTACGCGTAATACGCACATGACGAATGTAAAAAAGTCCAAATCCAATTATAATAATACTAATTGCGACAAAGATAATCCCTTGAATGCGCGTTTGTTTTAATTCATTTTCCTTTGACAGTAAGGAGTTTTTATTTTTTTCGTTTTCTAATTCACTTTCAACTTTCTCTTTTCCATATATCACTTGAAGTTGAGCCAGATTGTCTTTATTAGCAATTTCAGAAATACTATCATTCAGTTTATGATAACGAGCTGCGTGGAAAAAGGCCAATTTAAAATTTCCTTGTTTTTCATAAATGGTTGATAATACATCATGACCATTCATAACATTAGTGGTGTTCGGATATTTGTTATGCAGATTGAAAAGCGAATCAATTTGGATTTTAGCCAACTCAAGTTTATTTAAACCGATATAAATATTTGCCTGAATTAGGTAAGTCATTCCGAAGTAATCCCATTGCTCGGAGGTTTTTAGAATTTGTGCGGCTGAATCTAAATAGGTTTGAGCTTTAGAATACGCTTTGTTATTGAAGTATGAATCGCTTAAATTTAGAAATGCAACTCCTCTTCCTAAGGGGAAACCAAGTTTTTGCGCATTTACAACTGTATTTTGATAGTATTTAATAGATTGCTCGTAGTCTTTTAGTTCTTTATTTACAAGGCCCAAATTGTTATTTAAATTGAGTCCTAGTCGATCTTCATTTAAACCTTCAATTTTTTCGAGCGCTTCCTTGAAATCTTTTTCTGCTTCTTGTGTTTGACCATTATTGAATTTCAATAAACCAATATTATTTAACATCATTGCATTCAGATAACTTTTGTTTTCTTTATCTGCAATTTTTAGCCCTTTTAAATAATAGTTCATCGCCTCATCTTTCATCTGACGGACATCATACAAATTTCCGAGACCGTTGTATATCTCAACACTATTTTCAATAAACTTATTATCTAAAGCTTCTTTTAGCAATTCCTGAAATGAGCGCTCGGCTGCTATTAAATCGGATTCAAGAAGGATAAAGGTTAACCTTATTTTGGTCGAATTAATGAGTTTTTTATCATCAACTGTTTTTGCTATTTCAATTGACTTTTCGTAGTAATATTTAGATTTTTTAATGTTGGTTGAAAAGAAATAGAAATTACCATAGTATTGATAAATGATTGCTTCTTCAGAAGGTTTTTTGAGTTTTTTCGCAATTTGAATGGCCCGTTGACCGCTATTAAAAACAATAGTAGAATCGTAATAGGTGCTTTGACGAATTGATTTCTTTAAT
>JBIIKG010000126.1:0-8534 GCA_044233275.1 Crocinitomicaceae bacterium
AGGAGCCGAAGCCAAACAAGGTTCCGTTGTATCGATCATCTTTGATTTTAACTGTGGGCAAATCAAAAGGAAACGCCAACGATGCAAGTTGAACCTGATGAATGACAAATTTACCTTCCCTATCAGCCTCGAATAAGTCCAAAATTATTCGGACGGCCTTTTTAATTTTTAAGTCTGCTCCATTTGCAGCCTTTATAACCAAACTTGTTTTACGGCCATTGTGCGCTTGTTTACATGCTGTAGTGCAGTATACTTTATTACTTCGACCATAGAAATCATTTCTACAAAGGTCAAATCCGCAAACATGTAAATACTGACCATCTTTATATATCATAACTTTTTTTTATATAACATTGATGTAAAGTTACTAATTAGTTGTATATTTACACCATGAATGAGAAAAATAAATTGAAAAATGTTTTTGACGCATTTATTGAGATGAAAACAAATCCCATTGAATTTATGCGAAACACAAAATTCAAAAGAAGCGAATTAAAACTTGATCCAAGGGTAGCAAACCATTGGTCAGACAAAGGATTATTCCCAAACAAACAAGAAACGGGAGCGTGGTTAATCTTCAACCTAAGTGAAGCTTTTTGGGTAAAAATTATGGTGAAACTAAGAAAGTTTAACGTATCTCTGGAAGTTATCAAAAAAATTAAGGAGGACTTCTTTACGGAACCTAAAATAATTTTCAAACCTGAAGAAAAAGATTTTTTTATCCAAAAAATAAAAGAATCAGAAATGTTTAATGAATTAATACTCAAAGACGTTGGAGATGAGGAAATTTGGGCATCAATTTTAAAAATAAAATTAAGTGATTTCGAACTGATGATTCAATCCATTTTGATACAGCGAAAACCTTACTTTATTATTTTGGATAATCATGATAAGGTTCTATTAATTGAAGAGAGCAGCCTATTATCACATACAGATGAAAGTTATTTAGACGATTACTATGAAATAACAAAAAAATCGCACATACGCATTTCAATGAATGAAATACTTGGCGATTTAGTAACAACTTTGGGCGATTTAAAATGCTCCGAAAAAATTCCTATTCTGACAAAAAACGAGGCCAAAATTATTCAATTGTTACGCGGTGACAATATTTCTAAAATAGAAATCAGATATAAAAATAATACAGAACCAGAGATAATCGAGGTTACGTCTAAAAATGAAATCAACGAGAAAGCCAGACTAAGTGAATTGATTATTTCTCGAGGCTATCAAAACATTACAATTAAAACCCAAAATGGACATGCTGTCCATTGCGAAAACACCATTAAATATAAACTCGATACCGAATAACTCGGATCAAATGAAAACAAGTAACAATTACCCAATAGAGGAATTTGCGCACATCCACATTGACGGATGGAACAAAAGAATGACGAAAAACGAAAACAGATTATTGAAAAAATAAGCAGAATTAAAAACATTTCCTTGGAGAAAGCCAAAGAACTTCTTGCAACATTAGAAACATATTGCGAACTAATTATTAATTACACATTGAAAAAATCAAATGAGCAGCATTAAAGATTTTGAGAAACTTTTCGGATTAAAGGACAAACAAAATAATCGCAAAAAAGCAATTATTTATACCAGAGTGTCAACGAAAGAACAAGCCGATAATAATACAAGTTTAACTACTCAAAAGAAATTCTGCGAGGAATATGCTGTAAAAAACGGATTTGAGGTTGCCGATTATTTTGGTGGCACTTATGAATCAGCAAAAACAGATGAACGCAAAGAGTTCAAGCGAATGATTCAATATGCTAAACAAAATTCAACCATCGGCTATATACTGATATACTCGTATGACAGATTTTCACGATCTGGGACAAATGCGTCCTACATTGCTGACGAATTAAAGAAACAAGGAATTACACTTGTCGCTGTCACTCAAAAAGTAGATACCTCTAATGCCGGTGGAATCATGCAACAGGATTTCTTCTTCCTTTTGAGCCGATTCGACAATGAGATGCGCAAAGATAAAACCAAGACTGGAATGATGGAACTCTTGCGCAAAGGCTATTGGCTTTGGACTCCGCCAAGAGGATATCTGAATACTAAAAAGCATCATCGAGCAGTTGACTGGGATATTATTGTAACTGACGAAGGGGAGTTATTGCGAAAAGCATTCGAATGGCGTGTGAAAAACACTTACAGTTCCGCTGAAATTGTGCGTAAATTGAATCTTCTTGGGATGAAAATTAATGAACGTAGATTACATGAAATTTTTAAAAACCCTTTCTATTGCGGAATTTTAATTACAAAAATGCTTCCTGGTGAAATAACGCTAGGACAACATGAAGTAATTGTATCCCAAGAAGATTTCATTAAAATAAACACCCCAGAAAGCAAGGTTGTAAGTAAAACCTACGAAACAATGTCAGATGACTTACCATTAAAGAAATCTGTTTGTTGCGATACTTGTGGAAATTTGATGACTGGGTTTCTTGTAAAAGCAAAAGGGCTTTATTACTACGTCTGCCAAAAGAAATGCAAAGGAGTCATTTTCAGTGCAAAAAAACTACACCAATCCTTCAAAGAATTATTAAATGAATATCAGTTTGATTTAAAGGAATTGGATGCCATCGTTCCTGAAATAATGCAATACAAGTTATTGGAAATGTCAAAATCGGATGCCAATGAAGTTGCTGCGGCTAAAACCAAATTAACTCATGTTCGAAAAGAATTAGATGCAACAGAAGAAAGGTTCGCAACTGGTAAAATAGAAACTGCATTGTATAACAAATTCAGTGAAAAATATAAAAACGAAATTTCAGAATTGGAGGAAAAACTGTCGAACCCCAACCTCACGAGTTCAAACCTTGAAAAATGCATAAAAAACGGATTCAAATTATCGAAGAACCTCAGTAAAATATGGGAATCTGGGAGTTTGTTTGATAAACACAAATTACAACTTTTGCTATTCCCTGATGGCTTTGCTTATGACAAGCAAAAAGGCCGAGTTCAAACTTTTAGAACGAATGTATTTTTTGATTTAATGCGTTCAATATCAACGGCTTTGTCGGAAATAAAAAACGGAGATTCGATCAATATTGACCAAATCTCCGCTTTAGTGACCTCGTTAGGATTCAAACCTAAAACCTCTACAGCCGTAATGTAGTGCTCTATTCAGTTGAGCTACGAAGCCATTTTTCACCTCAAGATTGTCTCTCTTAGCGGGTGCAAAGATAATGCGTTTTTTCTTTTAAACAAGCGGTAAATTGAAAATTATTCAATTTCTGCACTGATTCCACGATCTAATAAACTCGTGCACATTGGTTTTAAACGATCAAATACTCCTCGTTTAACTTGACATTTACCATTGTTATGTATAATCAAGGTACACTGCTCTGCTTGCAGGATGTCATGACCACAAATTGCAATCAATGAATCGATTACATGGTCAAATGTGTTCACGTCGTCATTGTAAATGATTAAGTTTTTCTGATCAATTAATTCTTCAAGTAATATCTCTTCTACTAATTCCTCTGTCTTTGTCATACCCACAAAAAATTATTTTTCTATGTCCTTATTTAATTCTTCCGCATCGAAAAAGGAAACTGTTAATCCAAATTTCTCTGCTTCTTTCTTAATCGCCTCAATCTTATCTTCTGGCACGCCATGAATTAACATGCGAATTCCTTCTTCTGATTGAATGTATTCCTTTCTGTAATTTAATTTCAACAACCAATCGATGCAATCTCCAGGTAATTTATTTTCTACAAAATTAAGCGAAAGAATCGTACCATCCGAAAATTCGGAGATAGAATTGAAAATTAAGGTGTCAATATCATCCTTGAAATAGAAAACTTGCGGTAAATCGCTATCCGAATCAGCTACTGCAGATTTTACTTTCCCATCTTTCTCATCGAAATAGAAACTTCCGTGACTATTATAGCGATTCAATACTTCTTTCGGGAATTCTTCAAAGGTCTTTTTCGTTACTATTTGGAAATATTTCTCAGCCTGTTTTGGCTCAATTGTTTCAACTGTCACAGTGCTTACAGGTTGAACAGGATTAACCACATTAACTGGATTCAGAACATTCGTGTCTTTCACTTTCGGCTCTAGGATAGCTGTTCCTTTTTCTTCAAGCATCTTAATGGCATCATTCACTGCTATTCGCTCTCCATTGAAATAAGCCGTGATAAAGGCATCCGTAACTCCTTTGTTGATTGCTTCAAGTTTACGAGAACGAGCTTCTTCTACAGAATGAAAAATACCTGTAGAATAACGAATTTGTCCGTTTGGTAAACGCAGAGACATATACGGTTCCAAATTATACAAAGCTGCTGCATTCGCAGGTTGGTTGTAAACACCAATTTGCACAGTGAAGAACAAACCCTTTCTTGTTTCAATTGGCTCTGCTTTAACCGCTCCCGGCGCTTGGTTGTAATTAATCTCAGGAACATTGTTAACCTTCGATGTCTCCTCCATACCCATTTTAATTGCTGTATTAGCAGCAATTTCCATGATCAATTCATTTTCACCTTTAGCTATGCATTGACCATTAGTTTCGAGAATACGTGCTTCAGCCAAGGTGATTCTCACACCATCACAATAAGCAACAGCGAAAGCATCTTTGTAACCTAAGGCTTTAATTTGATCGCGCACATCAACTACCTTCGCACTGTTATTAAAATAACCTGCTAAATAACGCGTAATTCCATTCGTTAATTTTTCTCCAGAAACTGGATTGAATTCCTTGAATAAATCTTGTGGAATTGGTTTCGAAAAAGCGCCGACTTGGACACGATAAACTAGACCAGTCGGAACTTTCACATCAACTGGGATTGGATTAGCTACAGTGTAAATTCCAGCACCAACTTCTTTAATATCGAGACCATTCGATGGCATTGCAACAAGTGCAGCAGCAACTGCCACTTTATTAATTGGAGCTATTCCTCGTTGAACCAGGTTCTGAATTTTCATGGCTTCTTCGGTGTTTTGTGGTAAAACGGCATCTGCAAATACTTGTTTTTGCGTGCGTTCATTGGCTAAAATAAGAAGTTCTTCTTCAATTTGCTTTAATTGAACAGCTTTTTCTGAAATTAATTCTTTATTTGTTGCAGAAGGATTCTTAACATCATCTGAAACCAAAGTTCGAATTTCATTCTGTAAACTCGCTTGTTGGCTTTCAAGACTAAGAATTTGATCTTCTAACTTGATTACTTCATTGGCCTTTTTTACATACTCCAAATAAGTTTCGCTTGCTGCTATATCGCGCTCATCGTTAAAGGTTAAACTAACGTTCTTCGACTCAGGTGTGAAAATAGAAGGACGTTCCTTTATTGCCGCTAATTCCTCGTTTACTGCATCCAATTGTTTTTGAACCAACTTTCGCTCTTCTTCTTTTGATTTCTTTTCAGCTATTAAAGATGGTTGATCTTTCGTTTTTGCCTGTGCAATTGCATCATCCAAGGCCATTATTTCAGAAGTTAACTCTCCGACTTCAACTGAGAAACGTCGTTGTTTACTCTCTAAATCACTTCTAGATTGAAGCGAACTAATTCCATTTTCTTGCTCAATTTTACTTAAGGCATTTTCATAACGTGCCTGCGCTGCAATTGTCTCTGCCTCCTCTTGCTTTTCAGCTGCTTGATTCAATAAATAATTCTTTTCAGAAGGATTTTTTGTCGCTTCAGCGGATTTGTTCAATTCTTGCGCTTCTTTCAAGTCATTCGAAACTTGTGCTTCTACCATTCTTACTTTTTCATCTGAACCTTTAACAGTGGATGATTCAGCTACCAACGCACTTAATTCATTCGTTGTCGAGTTGTTCTTTTCCTGCACATAATCAGTCAACAATTCATTTTCTAACTTTTCTTGTACAACACGGTTTTGCATTAATTCTTTCTCTTTGCTTTTTCTTTCAGTTGCAGAAAGTGTTGTGCTTTCCAATTCCTTTTCCAATAAAGCAGCTTCAGTTGATAGCTTTTCTATCTCAGGACTGGTAACTCTTTTTTCTGATGTCGTTTCAGCAATAAATTCCATTTCTAATTCACCAATTGAAACGCTCACTTGACGACGTTTTTTCTCAACTACCGCTATCTCTTCGTTCACCCAAGAAAGTTCTTCTTTTGCGTTTAGATCGGTCGGATTTTGTTTAATTTCATTCGATAAGGACGCAATTTCTTGCTTCAATTTTTCTTCATAAGCAGCCAATTGCTGATCTTGTTTTTTCAAACTATTAATCGTCGTTTCAGTTGAAGTTAAGATCGCTGTGTTACCCTCTAACAGTTCTTCTCTTAAATTATCGACAAATTGTTCTTGAGCAACTGTATTCGTTCTTACCAAATTAACATCTACATTTCCGCTTCTGTAATTCTCCTCACGGACTTTACTTTCCGTAACTTCAGCTTTCAACGCTTGATTTACGGCACTCAATTCTTTGCTTTCCTTTTTAGCCAATGTTTTATCATTTGCTTCAATTTGTTGCTGAATTCTTTCTTGATGAACAGCCTCACGCTCTGCTAAATCATTTCCTTTGGTCTGTGAGTTTCCTTCTTGAATTGCTTTAATGTTTTCATTGTACGCCGCATCTGCAGTATTCCGCGCTTTTTCAACTGCAAGGTCGCTGACTAATTCAGACTGACGCTTTTCAATGGCGGCAACAACTCGTTTTTGCTCAGCAATCGCTTTTTCAATATCAGATACTTTTTGTTGAAGCGCTTGATCTGTCGGATTCTTTAAAAGTTGCTTTTCGATTGCTTTCTTTTCAGCTTCCAATTTCGATAAAAGCTCACGCTCTAATTTCACTAAACCTTCTACTTTTTTCGATTCTTCCATTTTAGATTGCTCCAAAACTTCTTTTCTGCTTGCATAATCAGGTAAAACGTCAGCGCTAACTTCTTCTAAGGTTCTACCTGCAACGGTAGTTTCATTTGAAAGACTTTCGATTTCCTTTTTCACATCTGTGATTACCTCAGCAAGCACATTTTCTTCAAATTTCAATTGCTCACTGCTAGGATTTGCTTTCAATTCATTTTGAACTTCCCTTAACTTTTGTTCGGTCAAATCCAATACCTTTTCTTCAAGTTCTAGTTGTTTAGCAGTTTTCTCTTCTGGTGTTGACGTATTATCTGCTTGAATTTCTTCTTTGTCGTCGTAATAATTCGGTAAAAGATTCTCTATGACCTCTTTTTTATCACTCATCTTAACCTCAGACGAAACCGCACTACCATTTAATTGATCCTTGTGTTTTTCTATCGAAGAAACTAGTTCTTTTCTAATTTGCTGAAGTGCTTCTTTCTCCGTTTTCAAATCGCCAGAAAGCGGCTCCGATAATTCTAGAATATTCAAGCGATCCTCAATTTTTGCCAATAATGCTTCTTCTTCCTGAAGGAATTTAGCAGCCTTTTCTTTCGTTTCGAATGAATTGTTTTGCTCAATTGCAGCAATTTCTTTTCGGTAATTCGCATCTAATTGATCGATGAATTTATTCTTAAGTTCAGTAGTAACTGCAGGTTCATCACTTATTAATGAAATTTCTTTTTCGCGTTCATCAATTATTTGCTCTGTGCGCTGCGCTGTTTGTTCTAACAAATCTTTTTCAACTTTTAATGAATTATCTGACGGGTTGTTAGCAATGGCATCTTCAATTCGCTCAATTGCTGCAAATACATCATTTAAAACGGTTCGATCAATGCGATTCAACTCTTCTAGTCGTGTCTTTTCGTTTAAGTCATTATTTGACTCAATTGCTGAAACCTTTTCTGAATATTCCGGATCTAACCGCGCTATTTTTTCGTTTAATTGTTTTTCTGTAAAGCTATTCTTAACTATTGGAAGCGCATTCATTTCCTTTTCAATCGACAAAATAGCTGTTTCATTTTCCTGCTTCATTTCAGCTAAGACTTCTAATTCACGTGCTAGTATTTTGTTGTTCGGTTCTTCCGCTAATACTCTTTCATTCGCAGCAATGCGATCACGTATATCAGCATTCAGTGAACGTTCCAATTGTAATTCTTCCGATAATCCAGTTTGCTTGTTTTCTGACTTCACGTCTTCTACGCGCTCTTTCTCTTTGGCGTAATCAGCATTTATTTCAGTAAGCAAGGTGTTCTTTTCTTCTTTAGAAATAACTAACGGCGTTTTCCCTACTTTCAACTCTTTCCAATTCTCACTAGCATCCTTTGTCTCTTGAATAAGATTTTCCAATAATTGCATCGACAAATTAGCATCCTTATTCAACGGATCTTTCGCTAACACTTTTTGAATGTTTTTCTTTTCTGCCTCAAGTTTTACTAATAACTTTTCTTCCAATGCAATCAGCTGATTATAATCTGGCGTTGGTTGTTTCGCAAGTAAAGATTCTTTTTTATCAGTATAACTAGCATCTACTTGTTTCAACACGTTTGCTTTTCTTTCCGCCAATTGTTCTTGCGTTAAATTGCTCGAAGCGGCATTGGCGATTTCTTGCTCGCGCTCATCAACACGGGACTCAACAATTGCTTTTAATTCTTCTAATTTTTCTTTGCGTTCCTTAGCAACTGAATTGTTTGGATCTTTTTTCAGTT
>JBIIKG010000127.1:0-8454 GCA_044233275.1 Crocinitomicaceae bacterium
AATTAGATACTTCATTGTTTATTCTTGAATTGAATAACAAGTATAAACATACCAATTGATGATTTGTTACGAAAAATGTCAAACGGTGAGGAAATGTGTATAAAGGGAGGATAAAGTGGAAGTGAAACACTTCTTTTTGTGATGATTGTAGGTGGAATGTTGCTCTCACCGCAAAGAGAAAGAAGCAGAAAAGCGCTTCTTCTCAACAATTATGTACTGCGTAGTAGGGAAGTGTTCTTTTGATTAGTGATAAGAACGGTTACTTTTTTTGAAAGCGTTTTATTCTTATTTCCTCATTCGAATTCAGGATTACCATGTACGTTCCAGCTTTCAAATCATTCACGTTGAATACGAATTCGGTTTGACCTTCTTCAATAAATGAAAATCGGTATTCTGAACCTCTTGCGTTGGCGATAGACACGGAAGAATACTTTTCAAAATCTCCGCTAACTGAAACGATTACTTGATTCGCTTCTTCGTCGATTCGAACGGAGAATTGTGTTTCTGTAATTTTAGCGGTTTCCTCTTTTTTTGTCTCTTTGCTTGCCTTAGGATCAGTGTTGGTCATTCCATTGAATGACAAGAAGAAAAGCGCTGCAAAAAAAATCATTTTTGTTTTCATATTGTTTTATTTTAAACGTTAAAAACTTACTTTGGTTAGACATCGAAGCTCTTCAAATGTTACTCAAAAACTGATTCTTTTGACGGAAGGGAATTATCCATGGTCAGTGGTTAAGAATTCGTTTTGAATGAGTTCAAAAAAGCATTCAATCTAATCTAAAGTTGTCTTCAAGTTGAAAATACCCGCGCGCTGCACTATCAATTTGACACTGCAAAATTGGAGATTTATCTCCTTGGAAAAACACTGAAATTGAGAGTTAATGAAATGATAACACCTTCACATTCCCTTTAAAAATGGATAGTGTAAAGGTGTTTTAGCTGTGCTTATTTTTTAATTTTCAGCGAAAGGAGAACTTGAAATTCAAAATCGCGACTATCAATCATACGTTCGAATTCAACTTCCAATGGATCACCAATGTACGCTTTCTCGTTCATGTATAATTTCTGAATGTCACCTTCTTTGTGTTGCACTGCTAATGACGTTGTAAATCCTTCTTGAACGTTTTCGCCTAAAATTACAAAATCCATTTCGCCATTGCTTGTGAATCCTTGAAATGTCAATTCGTATGGTCCAACTTGATTGATGATTTGCATCACGTTATCCACTGGACAATCAACCGCATCAACTAATTTAAACGCAGCCAACTCTAGGTCAACCTCATATTCAGCTTCACGTTGACGAGAATATTTCACCTTACCATTTTTATCGTAAAAAGAATGGCGTTCAACGAACATTGGCGATTTCATTTTATTGTCTAAATAGATTTCTTTGGTTGCGTAACGCTTTCCATTTTCGATGTAAAAAATACGTGAACCATAATTTCCAGTGATTCCATCCTTGAAAGATTCTTCTAATTTTTGAATCTCTTGCTTGTCATTTAGAAAGGCAGTTACCTCTTCGGTTGAACCATTTGTATGTGTAAAAATCAAACTGTTCGCTGGAATCAATTGTAAGTTAGCATCAGTATCTGCAATGCGTTTTTCAAAATCCGTTTGACCATCGAAGGTTTGTTCAACTGCTGTATCATCCGTTTTCGTATCATCAACAGGTTTCTCACCGCATGCAGTAAAAAGAAATACAATTCCCAAAATGCTAAAAATCTTCGCGCTCGTTTTCATACCTTTTTTTCTTAATTAATGTGATGATTTGTAAAAGTAACGATAAAAAATCAAGTTTTGTATTAGAGGTTAGAGCTGAAAGTTAGAAGATAGAGATGGAGGTTAGAAGATAGGGCTGAAGGTTAGAGTTTGCTTTTTTGGAATTTAATCATTCCTTGGAGCATTTTGCATACTTCATTAATCTCTTTGATTAATTCAGAATGGATTGATGTTGAAATGAAATTTAAGCGAAGTGAAATTTCTATTTGTGTTTCTAGTTCATTTGCAGAGGCTAATGCAATATATAAAAACTGAATTGTTTCTTTTGTATGTGAGCGTGATGATCCTTCAGAAATATTTGATGGAATAGAAACCGATGCGCGTCTTATTTGATTTGTTAATCCATAGATTTCGGTAGATGGATAGTCTGAGGTTACTTTGTAGATTTTTGTAACGAGGTCAATACTCTGTTTGTAAACAGTTAGTTCTTTAAAGCTTTTCATTCGTGATTAAATTAGGTTAGTTGAAGATAATGAAAATTTTTACAATTAACAAATCTATCCTCCAACTCTAACCTCTGGCTCTAAATTCTAGCTCTAACCTCTAGCTCTAACCTCTAGCTCTAAATTCTAGCTCTAAATTCTAGCTCTAACCTCTAGCTCTAACCTCTAGCTCTAAATTCTAACTCTAACCTCTAGCTCTAAATTCTAACCTCTAAAAAGAACCCAATTTCTCTTTCTTAAAAATCTTTCTATACGTATCGTAGATAAAACTCAGGCGTTTTTCATCATTGGGGTAATCGCGGTACCATTTTGCGGGGAGATTCAAAATAGTGTTGAATTCTTCCAAGGAAACGCCTAGTTTTTTGGCAATGTATTTTTTCTCCTGTTCAGCTTTTTCTTCGTTGAAAGGGAGTGTTTCCAAAACTTCAAGTGCTTCTTCTCGTTTAGCTGAGCCAATGCAGATTTGAGAAGAGTAGGTAGCACGTCGATAATCGATTCCGAATTTATTGTAGAGGTAGTACGATTGAATGAAACCAGTATAAACCGATTCGTAGTGTTTCCCACCGTAGTACTTCCAAGCTAATTTTTCCTTTAACACTTCAATTGCTTGATCTTTATCGTAGGGAACATAGTTTAACAAGTACACCATTTTAATGCGCTTCACCAGCTTGTAGTACATTTCTTTTTGGAAGCCAAACGTAGGGAACTGGCGCAATTTTACTTTGCCAAATTTCTTGTGAATGTGTTTGAAATAGGTGAGATCCTTTGCGTTGTAATGCCAACTTTTTGGAAGAATTCCTTCTGTAGCAAAATTTCCTCCGCTAATAATGTATTTGATTCCATATTGCGCTGCTACTTTGTGTAATGCAGCTAGTATAGCAATATCCGTTGGTGTATCCGCTTCTGGCACCGAAGCTTTTAAAAAGGTCAGCTGTAAATCTTTGAATTCTTCCCAATCGAGTACAAAACTTTCGTAGTCGATGTGTAGTTTTTGCGCAATGTTTTTGATGTTCATTACGGCTTCTTCGGAATTCCAACCGTTATCTAAATGCACTGCTAAAATGCGCAAACCACGTTCTTTAGCGATATAGGCAACGTAACTACTGTCGATACCTCCACTCAAACCTACAACACAATCATATTCTTTTCCTTGACCCTTGGCTTTCATTTCTGAAATCAATTGATCCAATTGTGCATCGCTTGAAGCTCCTTGGTATTTGTGTTTTTCACGTTTATCTGTAAACTCAGTACAATGGTTGCATTCACCTTTTTCATTGAAAAAAATATCTGGATCTGTTGAATCCATTACGCAGCGCGTACAAATTTGATAATTAGTTGAATACACGAAACAAAAATACCTCTCGATTTCGAATTGGATGTTAAATAAAGTATATTTTTTTCAGAATTTGATTAAAATAATTTTGTGAGTGTTTAGAATGGGGTTTTTCTTGAATGTTTTTGTGTGGGCATCTCGTCTCCGCTTACTTCGACCCTTCGACCCTTCGGCAGGCTCAGGGACCTCAGGCTCAGGGACCTCAGGCTCAGGGGCCTCGGGCTCAGTACATCGCGGTCGGCGTTCTTGCTTCCGCCTTCGATACAACCTCCTGCGTCGGTCACTCGGTCGGCGTTCTTGCTCTAACTTCTAACCTCTAACTCTAGCCTCTATTTCTAACCTCTATCTCTAACCTCTAATTCCTCTCCGGATACGAAATCAAAACTCCTCGTTTCGGTCCTTGGTAAACAAACATACTGCCACCAGCCAAACCATTTGCGAAGCCTTTTTCGGCACCTTCTTTTAAGTGTGCAACATTTCCTGCACCACCCAGGGCAATGACCGGTATCGTAACTGCTTCTGAGATTTGTTTGATTAATTCAATATCATACCCATTCATTTCACCATCGCGCTCAATCGATTGAATGATGATTTCTCCAGCTCCTTTTTCTTCCATCAATTTTGCAAATTCTACGGGAGAATATGCACTGGCTTTGGACCCACCGTGTGACCACGCCTTAATTCCAGAAAGAAATTTTTTCTTTACGTCAATGCATACCGCAATTGTTGATGAGCCAAATGTGGCGGCTGCTTCAGCAATAAAAGCTGGATTTTCAACTGCATAGGAATTGATTACCACCTTTTCTGCACCTGCTGCAATGATTGCACGAATGGTTTCCAATGAACGAATTCCGCCACCAACGGCGAACGGCATATTCGCTTCTTCTCCGATGTCTTTGACCAATTCAAGTGAAATTGTACGTTTTTCTTTCGACGCATCAATGTCAAGAAAAACCAATTCATCAGCTTTCAAATCATTGAAAATCTTCACCGCATTAATGGGGTCACCAATGTACTTGGGCTGCTTAAAGTTCTGCGTTTTTACTAGAGATAGTTTTTGCAAAAGAAGAACAGGTATGATGCGGGGACGGAGCATTTTTGATTTGGAGGCTAGAAGTTAGAGTTAGACACTAGAATTAAGAATATGTATGATATTGTTTAATCAAAATTACGATAATTTATCTGTTGGTGATTCGTTTTTTGAAAGCTGTTTCTTGCCTCCTCCCTTAAGGGAGGATTGAGGAGGGTGGCCTCCAACAAACTTTGTTTTTTTTTAGATCAGGTAAATTGTGTTATTTCTTGCTTCCTCCCTTGAGGGAGGATTGAGGAGGGTGGTATTCAACAAACGACTTTAGAAAGTTGGAATTCAAACTTTTAAGCCACCCACCTTAGTCCTCCCTCAAGGGAGGAGACTTCAATCTGCAGTAAACTTTGGGATATTTATTTGTCTTCGCTTCGTTTACATAAAATAGCGTGAAGTAATTGTTGATGAACGTGATCTAATTGATTTATAACTTGCCCTTCTGTAAAACGAATAATTGTATACCCTAATTTTATTAATCGTTCCTGTCTATAAAAATCATATTCTGGTTTTCGGTAATGTGAATTACCATCAATTTCAATAATAAGTTTCAGCTCAGGTATAAAAAAATCAACAATGAATCGATCTATTGGCCGCTGTCTTAGAACCCTTTCTGCATTTAATTTCTTACCAGACAAAATACTTTTCCAAATTCTTTTTTCAGCTTTAGAAACTGTTTGTGATCTTAATTCACGTGCATACTCTTTTAGGTTTGGATTGTAGTTGTGATGTGTAAACATGATTTTTAAAATGTAGAATTTTGTATCTCTAATTTAAGAAAAAAAAACTACTTGTATCCTCCTCCCTTAAGGGAGGATTGAGGAGGGTGGCCTCCAACAAACTTTGTTTTTTTTTAGATCAGGTAAATTGTGTTATTTCTTGCTTCCTCCCTTGAGGGAGGATTGAGGAGGGTGGTATTCAACAAACGACTTTAGAAGGTTGGAATTCAAACTTTTAAGCCACCCACCTTAGTCCTTCCGCCGCGGCGGAAGGAGACTCTATTCCTCAGCAAATTTTAGGATCTATATTCTAGTCACTATCTCTATCTTCTACCTCTATCCTCTAGCTCTAGCTCTAACCTCTATCTCTAACCTCTAGCTAGCTCAATAAAACAAAATTCCTTATCAACTGCAAACCCACATCGTGACTCTTTTCTGGATGGTATTGACAACCAAAAATATTATCCTTCGAAATAGCGGATGCAAAGCGGGTTCCATAGTCGGTGTAGTTCAATACATCACTCGGATTGTTCGCTTTCATGAAGTAGGAATGAACAAAGTAGAATTCAGCACCAACTGGAATGTCGTGCATTAACGGTGATTCTTTTTCTATCGAAATGGTGTTCCATCCCGTGTGTGGCACCTTAAAGCGCAAAGTATCCTCAAAGCTAAACTTCACAACTTCAGCATCAAACCAGCCGAGCCCCATCTCGACTCCGCTCGATGACCGCTCGACTCCGCTTACTTCGACCAGCTCAGCACATCGCGATGACCGCTCGACTCCGCTTACTTCGACCAGCTCAGCACATCGCGATGACCGCTCGACTCCGCCTGATATCCCTCGTTCCGCGTCCTCACTTCTAGCCTCTAGCTCTAACTTCTCACCTCTAACTCTAGCCTCTAGCTCTAACCTCTCATTTCTAACTCTAGCGTCTAGCTCTAGCCTCTCATTTCTAACTCTAGCGTCTAGCTCTAGCCTCTCACCTCTAACTCTCGCTTCTCGGCTCTCTCTAGCCATTAACTGCATCCCCAAGCAAATACCTAAAATAGGCGTTTTTTTGACCAAAACAGCTTCGTTCAAGGCATCGATTAAGTTTAGTTTGCGCAAATTTTCCATTGCTTGACCAAAATGACCAACTCCTGGAAGAATTAACTTTGAAGCACTTAAAATAACAGCTGGATCAGAAGAAATCACTGAATCAACTTTTAGGAAATCCAATTTTTTCTTCACCGAATGAAGGTTCCCCATGTGGTAATCTACAATGACTAGCATGAGGGTAGGGTTATTTTATGCAATTCTGCGAATGACATTAGTTAGTTTTTTCTTGAATCAATTGAATGAATTTCTTGACAACATTAGAAATTTGATACTGTTCAATTTCCTTAACATGATACTGATTGCTATAATCTTTATTCAAAAATTGTTCAATGACTTTTTGATCAGTAATAACTGGATTAATAGAAAGAATTGGTCTTCCAGCAATTGCATAATCGATTAATTTACTTGGTATTTGAGAAGGTGAATTGACATTTTCAATATTAACAAGGAAATCCATTGTTTTTAATTCCTCAATTAATATTTCTCTTTTCAAGGGTTTTCTAATTTCAAGTCGATTTCCAAGTTTGACTTCATATGGAGCGATAAGCTCTGTATGGAGAGTGTAAACGACAAATTTAAAATCAGAAGTAAGTGATGAGATATAATCTAAAAAGGCTGAAGGATTTCGAATGTCTTTATAAAAAGTACCTGCATAGGCAAATGTAACAACTTTATTTTCTGGTACTTGATTATTAGATTCTAACGTAAACTCAAAACCTTGTGGTATAACGTTGATTTTATTTCTGAATTCAGGATAATAAGCATTTTTCGCTTCTTCAACTGGCACGGTAATATAATCACAAGCTTCACCAAACATTTTTTCATATTTTGCAAAATATGTCAAATGACCATTTTTAGAGCTGTTCATCATAAATGGGTCACCACAATCTGCAATCCATACAGGTGGAAAATTCGTTGGTTTTTTTTTCTTCGCTTTAGCCGCCCCCCAATGAATTTGATGAGGATCTGCAATAGTGATTAAAGCGTCAAATCCTTTTTCCTGTATAAGGATTTCAGGAACACGAAGCATGAATTCAATATTCGGAAATTCAAAAACCTTTCCTAAAAGACGACCAAGCACTTTATCTATAAAAGTTCTTTTTCCATCTCCATCGCTGTTATAAGGATGCTTTTGAAAATGAAGCGGAATATTTTTAACCTTTAAATTGAAGCTTTTTTCAAATTCTTTGTAGTTATATTTCCCAATAACTGCATAAACTGTTACTTCGTGGCCTTGCTTAGATAATTCCTTGATTAATTCCGTCGTACGATGAGCCCGAGGAGTTTGAATTGGAAATAAATGTTGCGAAATAACAAGAATTTTCATAATTCTATTTATTCATTTGAATTAAACAGTTGACAATTCTTTCAGCGGCTTTGCCATCCCATAATTCGGGTATCCCTCCTTTTTTCCAATTCCCAGAAAAAAGAACATCAAGCGCCAAAGGCAATTTAGCAGGATCTGTTCCAACTAATTCATTGGTACCTATTGAACAAGTTTCTGGTCGTTCAGTATTATCTCTTAATGTTAGACATGGAATTCCCATTACAGTTGTTTCTTCGGTAATTCCACCAGAATCTGTAATTACTGCAAATGAATGTTTTACCAAAAAATTGAATTCTGAATAGCTTAAAGGATCAATTAATTTGAGATTTGGAACGTTAATTCCATTTTCCAAGAGTGTCTTTTTGGTGCGAGGATGAACTGGAAAAATCACAGGACAATTGTTGCTGTGCTGTTGTATGGCAGTCAATAAATTCTTTAAATTCTCGGGATTATCCACGTTTGCTGGTCTATGCAAGGTCACAACAAGATAATCTTTTGCATCCAAATTCATTTCAGTATAAATTGGTGGAGGCGTTAATTTATTTGCCATACGCATAAGCGTGTCAATCATGACATTGCCGACAAAAAACACATTTTCAGCGGGAATTCCTTCCTTAGCGAGATTTTCATTTGCAAAATTTGAAGTTGTAAAGAAATAATCCGTTATACTGTC
>JBIIKG010000287.1:0-2666 GCA_044233275.1 Crocinitomicaceae bacterium
CATGTGATTCGTCCTTCATTGTCATGATCGCCATGTCCAATATAATAAGTAACCGCAATGGGATTATGTTTGGTAAGAATTGCCGTTCCCGAATATCCTTTCTTCTCCGCTTCGTTTGCATAAACATGATAATCCCCTAGTTCTGCCACTGCCTCTCTAACTTGTTCAACAGATGCTTTGGTTTCTTGGAGACAAATGATGTCTGCATTTACTCTTCGCATATCTTCTGCGAACGATTTTTGCATGATGGCACGTATACCATTCACATTAAAAGAGATGATTTTCATGAAACAAAAATAAGGTGAAATCCTTTTCGTTTCTAATTAAAACTATCTTTTCAACTTAAATTTTCAACTAATTTCAATAACACGACTAAACCATTTCAAATAACAACTGTCAAAGAAACAGATTCAACAAAAAATGATTGTATAAATTATATTAAAATTCAAAAAAAATAATGAACAAACAGAAGTATACCGACAACGAACTAATTGACTTGTTCAATATGGGGAATACTGCTGCTGAAACTGCATTTAATTATTTGGTAAAAGAATATAGTCAAGTGCTTTATTGGTCAATACGACGAATTACAAAAGACCATGAAACAACAAACGACATTCTTCAAAATACTTGGATAAAAACGTGGAAAAACATTGCGTCTTTCGAAGGAAAATCAAGTTTATTTACGTGGATTTATCGGATTTGTAAAAATGAAACGCTCAACTTATTAAAAAAGGAACAAAGGCATAAAAGTGAACAACTTGACGGACCGATGGTACAACTTTTACCGAGTTCGAATATCTATAACAAATATAGTCCGGAAGAAATTTCACAATTGTTACAACAAGCGATAGACGAACTACCTGAAAAGCAAGCAATCGTTTTTAATTTGAAATATTTTGATGAAATGAAATACGCAGAAATGTCAAGCCTATTGAATACTTCTGAAGGTGGTTTAAAGGCCAATTACTCAATTGCTGTCCAAAAAATTCACGCATTTATTGCTAAACTTTAATACTTATAAAATGGAACCAATCAACGAACTTTCAGATCAGCTCCAAAAATCAAAGCGACCCGAACTTCATTCGAATTACTTTGATGAACTCACTTCGAACATGATGGAGCATGCAAAACAGCATCCCAAAGTAAAGAAAATAGCACTCTATCGCAAACCACTTTTTTGGATAGGATCTTCTGCTGCATCGCTTTTGCTCATTATTGGGATGAATGGCATTTGGAATACAACAACTGAACTCTCTTTTGATACCTTGAATCAAGAAGAAGTGTTGGCCTATGTTGAAGAAAATATTGATGATTTTGATGAAGAACTTTTCATCGAAGTAATGAATGAAACACTTGTGGAATCAGACACAACGAAAAAAGTTAAAAGCAATGAAACTACAGTGAATAGTAAATCGAAAGAACCTGTTTCATTTGAAACACTAACGAGAGAAGAAATACTTGAGTATTTAAATGAAAATGAACTCAGTATTGAAGAATTAGAAGAAACAATTGAACAATAACTCCATAAATCAGAAATCATGAAAACAAACATCAAAAAAGCAGCAAAAACAAGAATTCTTGCAATTCTAATCGTAATTCTAAGTCCAAGTGTATTTTTCGCTCAAGGAAAAGCAGAAAAAGTAGAACAATTAAAAATTGCCTATTTCACCAAAGAGTTAAATCTAACCACTCAAGAAGCAGAAAAGTTCTGGCCCGTTTACAATGAAATGGAAAAGAAAATCAAAGCATTAAGAAAAGAACGCAAAAAATCGTTTAAAGAATTAGAAGACAAAGGCGATTCTCTTTCTGTAGAATTAGTTAAGAAACACACCAACGGTATTTTCGATAGTGAGATTGCTGAAGTAAACACGAAGAAAGAATATTACGCTAAAATCGGCGGAATCATTGGCTACAAAAAAGCAACAAAAGTGTATAAAATTGAACGCGATTTTAAACGTGAATTGTTAATGCGTTTGAAGGACGAAAGAGGTCAAAACCCAAAACCTCAGCGACCAAACAAACCAGAATAAGACAATATATTAGTCACGCATAAAATGCAAATATCCCAGCAAACATCTGTCTGCTGGGACATTTTTTATATCAAGAATATTCAGTGTTTAATGAATAACCTCCATTTTACCCGATTTTACTACATCATTTTGTGTATTCAATAGAATGTAGAAATAAGTCCCTGAATTCCATGCACTCGTTTCAATTGAACTAAAGCCAATTGGTAGAGATTTCAGGGCAATAGTTCTACCAGTTAAATCAAACACTTTCATTTCTAATGAATTTCCAGAACCATTATTTACGGTTACTTCGTCACTGCTTGGATTTGGATACAATTTGATTAAGTTGTTTTCTTTTAATCCAATTGACAAACCAGATGCTGGCAATATCTCTACGCAATAATCTTCTACCTCTCCAAAGCCGAATTGATCACATACAGACGGTGCGCTTGTTTGTCCTGGTCCCATGTAACTCATTGTGATTCGCATTCTTGAGCTTCCAACAACTGCGTCGGATGGAATTGTAACGTTTGCGTTTATAGCACCTAAACCATCCGTCAATTGATCGTAAACAAGCTCATCAGTATCGAATATTCCATTTTGATCATAATCAATCCATGACTGGAAATATATTTCATAGGCCTGTGTCTGAAA
>JBIIKG010000128.1:0-8421 GCA_044233275.1 Crocinitomicaceae bacterium
CAAGTGAAATTTTCATCCCAGAAGAGTGGAATGAAGAGCAACAAATGATTGCACAAATGTGTGATGATTTTATCAATCAAGAAGTTGTTCCACATTTGGAAAGAATTGACAAAATGGAAGAAGGTTTCATGCCTTCACTTCTTGATAAAGCAGGTGAGTTAGGAATGTTGGGAATGACTGTACCTGAAGAATTAGGCGGTATGGGAGTCGATTTTAAAACGTCATTGCTTGCAACCGAACATCTAGGGAAAGGATACTCTTTCTCAGTTGCTTATGGCGCTCATACAGGAATTGGAACACTTCCTTTGCTCTATTATGGAACTCAGGAACAAAAGGCAAAATACATTCCCAAATTAGCATCTGGTGAATGGAAAGCAGCTTATTGTTTAACAGAACCTGGTTCTGGGTCTGATGCTAATTCAGGTAAGACAAAAGCAAAACTTACAGAAGACGGAAAGCATTACATCTTGAATGGACAAAAAATGTGGATCACCAATGGTGGTTTCGCAAATTTCATGACCGTTTTCGCGAAAATCGACGATGATCAAAATTTATCTGCCTTTCTTGTTGAAGCCGATAGTGAAGGAATTAGCTTGAATCCTGAAGAAAAGAAAATGGGGATCAAGGGTTCTTCCACTCGACAAGTCTTTTTTAATAATGTAAAAGTTCCCGTTGAAAATTTACTGTCAGAAAGAGGGAATGGGTTTAAAATCGCCATTAACATTTTAAATATTGGTCGTATAAAGTTGGCTGCAGGTGTTTTAGGTGGTTCCAAAGCAGCAATTAGTGACACCGTTAAATATGCAAATGAACGCGAACAATTTGGAAGAGCTATTTCTAAATATGGTGCAATCCGTTATAAACTTGCCGAGCAAGCAATACGCACGTTTGTACTTGAATCTGCGACTTACCGAGCGGGACAAAATATTGATGATGCAATTGAGGGATTAATTGCTGGTGGAATGCCTAAAGGTCAAGCAACATTGAAAGGAATTGAACAATTTGCCGCTGAATGTGCCATGTTAAAAGTTGCAGGGTCTGAATGTCTAGATTATGTGGTTGATGAAGCGGTTCAGATATATGGTGGAATGGGTTATTCTGCCGAATCCCCAGTAGAAAGAGCTTACCGTGATGCGCGAATCAATCGCATATTCGAAGGAACGAATGAAATCAATCGAATGTTAACGGTTGATATGATTCTTCGTCGTGCCATGAAAGGAGAATTAGATTTAATGGGACCAGCAATGAAAGTTGCAGGAGAATTGATGAGTATTCCTGAAATGGGAGCTCCCGTGGAAGGAGTATTAGGAAATGAACACAAATCGTTGGAAGGATTCAAAAAATCCATTTTAATGGTGGCGGGAAGTGCCGTTCAAAAACTGATGCAAACATTGGCAAAAGAGCAAGAAGTGTTAATGAATATTGCTGATATGTCGATTATGACGTACCAAGCAGAATCAGTGTTACTTCGTGTTGAAAAAATGATTTCAATGAAAGGCGAAGAAGCGTGTGCAACACAAATTGCTATTGCTAAAACTTATTTCTATGATACTGCAGATCGAATTGAGAAAGCGGCAAAAGATGCGCTTAATTCCTTCGCAGAAGGAGATGAATTGAGAATGATGTTAATGGGCTTGAAACGCTTCACAAAAACGGAAGCCTTTAATCCAAAAGCGGCTCGACAACTCATCGCAGAAAGGATAATCACAGAAAACAAATACCAACTATAACAAAAAAGCCGTCTTCACAGACGGCTTTTTTATACTATACATATCGATTTATTTTCAAATTCAGTTAGATAACCAATTTCCACAAAAAAGTGGTTTTCTTGCTTAAACAAATCGCGAATTTCATCCAACTTCAAAGAATCAACAGCTAACAACAATCCTCCATTAGTTTGTGGATCGCATAAAGTAAGCAATGATTCTCCTGAAATCCCTTCAACCGATTCACTAAAAGCTTTCCAATTGCGCATTGTATTATCAGGATAAATCATTTTGCTCGCTAGCTCTTTCACTCCATTCATCAATGGTATTTGAGCATAATTTAAATAGGCTGTTAAATTATTTGTTTGAACCATTTCAAGCAAATGACCAATTATTCCAAAACCTGTGACATCTGTCATCGCATGAACAATCGGAAAATTACTCAATGTTCGTCCAATACTATTCAATTTTGTTAGTTGTACTATAAAATCCGATAACAGCACATCTTCTAATATCCCTTTCTTCATAGCTGAACTCAAAATACCTGATCCAATGGGTTTTGTTAAGATAAGCCTGTCTCCAACCTTCGCGTTAGAATTTGTCTTAATTCGATCTTTTTCTATAATTCCATTCACTGCTAATCCAAAAATTGGTTCCGGATTTTCAATTGAATGTCCACCACCAATGGCAATCCCTGCTTTTTCACATACCGCTCGCGCACCCCGTATTACTTCTGAAGCCAAGGCATTTGGTAGTTTATCAGTTGGCCAAGCGAGAATACTCAACGCTAAAATTGGCTTCCCTCCCATTGCATAAATATCACTGATTGAGTTTGCTGCTGCAATGCGACCAAAATCATATGCATCATCTACAATTGGCGTGAAAAAATCAGTAGTACTAACTAAACATAATTCATCCGAAATTGAAATGACAGCTGCATCATCTCCACTAGAATTTCCAACTAACAACCCAAATTCTGTTGAAGTTAACTGCCCTGATAAAATTTCCTTTAAGGCAGCTGGAGGAATTTTACATCCACATCCACCGCCTTTAGTAAATTCCGTCAATTTTATTTTATCTTCCATTTGCTATCTCTACTAATTTTTTGGCGGTGTCACTGTGTGACATTTTTTGTGCATCTACCTGCACTTTTCGGACATTAACCAGTTTTTCGATTTGAAAAGAGTATGCTTTATCGTAATAAACCAAAGCTAGTTTAAAAGCTTGTTCAATTTCTCCAGCAGCTAAAAATTCAATTGCTGCTTTAAGATGCTGTGGCCCTAGGCGTTTACCTATTTTATTCATCGAATTGGCCAAATCATCTTTCGAAAAATCACCATAATCATCCATAATTATTGCTAATCGCTCCTCAAATTCTTTTTCAATAACATACCGATCAGCAGCACGCATTTGTTTCCAGAACCCATCTGGAATAACATTACCACCTATATTTCTACTTTCATCTTCTACCCAAACTGGTCTAGCTGGATCTAATTTGCGCAAACACTCAAATAACTCATTTTCAAATTGTTCTTGACTATTTTGTACTTTCATTCCGAGCGCACCAAAAGTGGATCCTCGATGATGTGCTAATTTTTCAATGTCAATAATTTGTTCTCCAAGTTGCTCCAGCTCATTCAAAATGTATGTCTTTGCAGAACCTGTTTTGCCACTTAATATTTGGATATTGAAGGAAGAACTAAACATTTCATGTGCTTTAGTTCGATAAGCTTTATACCCCCCTTTTATCATCATCGGCTTCAAACCATAATAATGAAATAGAAAAGCAAAAAACTCGCTTCTCATTCCTCCTCGCCAGCAATGAACAACTATATTTCTTCCAGCAACAATTTTTAGTGCAATCTTCAAACGTTCACTCAAATGAGGCCCAGTTAATTCCAATCCCTTAAGCACAGCTGTTTGACTCCCATTGTGTTTGTAAATCGTACCCACAATTTTTCGTTCATCGTTTGTAAGTATCGGAATATTCGTCGCAAGTGGCATCCTGCCAGCATTAAATTCTCCTTCACTGCGAACATCAATCAAACACACATTGGGTTCCATTGCAAAATATTCTTCTATTGAAATTGAATTCACCATGCATCAAAGTTAACTATTCATTGTTTCTTCTGACTAATTCTGCAAAGTATAAATTGAAAAAATAAGGGCAAAAAAAAACCACCCATTAAGGTGGTTTTCATCATTTATAGACTATTATTTCAAATACTTTTCAAACAAATCTGCCATGTTAACCAATGTACCGTCAATATTTACTTCTTGAACACCATTAGCGACCAAGAAACGAGTAATAACGCTTCTTCCTTTTTCGTCGTTTGTTACCATTGTTAACTTCGCTTTTGATGTTTTGGCATCAAACACAACCGTAAAATAATGAGTGTAATATTTAGAATTTTGCGCCACTTCGTCTGCAGTTAATCCTGCAGGCATAACAAATGTGAATTCACCACTTTGTTTACCAGCTGTGATTTCAGTTTTTGTTGGACCTACCGCTACTTTAGAACGTTCTTGAGCGAACAGTGTGCTCACGCTTAATATCATTGCAAAAGAAAAAATAAGTGCTTTCATGTTGTTTGTTTTTTAGCAGACGTACAAACCTCAAAAAAGGTTGTATCATCAATTCTTAGGCTAAGCTACAATTTTTTTACCAAATTTGTATTTCAATGGAAAAACTTTTACCCTTTTACCAAAAAAAATTAATTGAAGCGGGCTGCGATGAAGCTGGAAGAGGCTGTTTGGCTGGACCTGTAGTAGCGGCTGCAGTAATTTTGCCAAAAGATTTTTATCATGAATTTTTGAATGATTCCAAACAAATTTCTGAAAAGAAACGAGAAATTCTTCGACCTATAATTGAAAGAGAAGCAATTGCTTTTGATGTAGCATATATCAATGAACTTAAAATCGATGAGATTAACATTCTCCATGCAAGTATTTTGGGCATGCACGAAGCTGTAAAAAGTTTGGATCCACAGCCTAAATTTTTAGCTATCGACGGAAATCGATTTCACGCTTATCCAAACATTCCTCATGCGTGCATTATAAAAGGTGACGGGAAATACATGAATATAGCAGCCGCTTCAATTTTAGCCAAAACCTATCGGGATGAATACATGGAACGAATTCATCAAGAACACCCAGAATATCAATGGAATAAAAATAAAGGTTATCCTACCTTAGCACATCGGGCGGCTATAAAAGAATTTGGAAGTACTGCACACCACAGACAATCATTTACGCTTCTTGCACCCGAACAACTCAGTCTTTTCTGATAAACATTGCACTGTTCATTATATAATCATGTTCTACTTCTCAACAAGGGTTTGAAAGAGTAAATTTGCTTTTAATTTATATTCAGAAACATGCTTGGACGATATGTGTTATTGACGCTTGGTGTTATTGCCTTATTATGGACGGGTTATGTGGCAATCGATCTTATAGACAAGAAGGATGAACTTGCTCCACTTCAATATTTCGGAAAAGAAGATGGAAGTATCTTGATAATTCATCGTCAAAATGAAGTTGATTTATCCACTATTAATTTCAACACAACACAGGAAAATTCAAGTTTAATTAATTCACTTTCTTTTGAGTCCGCGAATGTTAAAAGTGTTTTTTTAAGCGAAAAACGTTCACATATTTTATTGGAAAGCAATGAACTTTGGTCAAGAGAATTAATTCGAGAATTATTTAAAGGTTCAACAGAATCCTTAGATTTCTCCGGTATTAATTCATTCAAATCTAGAAAGTACAAAGGAGAAATTTATCGGAACCGCCTTTATTTATCTCAGCAAAAATATAACTCAACAGTTTCTGAAAATAATTGGACAAAACATGACGTAAAATCTAGTGCCTCTCTCGTCACTTTTAATGCTGCGAATTTTACGCTTACTGATATTTATTTCAAATCAGCTGGTCGGATTGACTATGTAACTAAAGCCAATTCAAATGCTGAAGGCAATCAGGTGAAAGACAAAAGTCTGTTTGCATTTGTGTTGCCAAGCAATCTAAGCAACTACCATTTCTACGAGAAAGAGTATTTGGGAAGTATTGATGAAATATTCAAGGGTAATCCGATGTATGCATGGATGGACAAAGGAATGGTTGAATTCAATTTTAATGAACAAGTTGTGATAATCAGTGACTACAGACAAAGTCAAGATCCGGTTAATAGTTTATTTGATTTTGTCAAACTAGACCCAAACAATGATCAATACGGTTATTTTGAAGATGTCAAATTAACCAAGTCTTTTCCTAAGGAATCAAGTTCAGGTTTTTATGCGTTCTCCATGGATGACTTTGTTGTTTTGAGTGCAGATAAAGAAACGTGTGAAAAAATAGTTGCAGAATATAAACTAGGGAATACGCTATCTCAAAATCCAGATGGCTTGGAAGAAATTTTTGCTGGATTACCTGAACGTGTCTCTGAAAGATTCGCTTCATCTGAAAGCAGGTTTTCTAAAACGGTCTATAAAAGCCAATTATTTCAAACCATTTTACCATCTGGTCAGGAAAAACTGGGAGATGAAACTGTCAAACCAAAAGAATCGGTGACGATGAAAATGGGACAGACAATTCAAGATTTCATTGTGTTGAATGGGAGCGGAAATATTATTGCTATTACTAAAAACGGGAATGTTGCCGCTTTCACAAATGGGAAAAGAAATTGGGAACGCAATTTGGGTTCATCCGCGATCGGTACGATAGAAGAAGTTAATCTTAATGGACAAAATTATTTTGTATTTACCACCAAAAATGGAATACATTTAATTGACCAACTAGGAAATAGTCCTGCAGGTTTTCCATTCATTACTAATGATAGTGAATTTACAACGGTAGCTTCAAACTACACTTGGAAAAACAAAAGCTATTTTGTTATACCTGATTCCAAGGGAAATCTTCAGCAAATTGATTTTTCAGGAAGAAAATCAAACACATTAAAAACCGGATTGTCTGACATTCAGACGCCAATTGATGTTTGGGTGAGTAATCGCAAACTCTACTTTGGAGTGCGAAATTCGTCTATGTTCAAAATGTATGATGCTGATACAAGGCGTGAATTTCGTTCATTTTCAATTATGGAGAATTGCATAAGTGCAAAAATTGAAAACGAATTGATTCAATTTGCTATTTCCAATTCAGAACTGATTCGTTTTGATCAAAAGGGCAATAAAAACAAGTTGAATGGTAATTGGAAAAACTTTAATTTACAAGCAACTACAGGTGATCCAAACCACAATTTAATCGCATATTCAACAGGAGTTTTGAAATTAATCGATCCAGCTGGGAATGTCGTCACGATCATAAATAGCAATGCAAAAGAAATAGATAATGTTTCAGTCAATACAATGGAAAATGGAAAAACTATCATATGTGTTGTTGATGGTTTAGAGAATGATGTATATTTGCATGGATTAAATGGACAACTGTTCGTTAATCAATCGTTTGACGGCAATAGGAAATCAGTTGTTACAGATGTAGCAAATGGCAACTATCTTTTGACAACGATAGTTGATGATTTCATTGTTCAATATTCAGTGAATTAAACCTAATTACTTATGAAAAAACTGTATCAATTTTTACTCTTGAGCTTTTTAGCCTTGCCTTTAGCCGGAAAGTCACAAAATTATCTCGGTGTTCACAGTAGCAACTATGCAGGTGTTATGGGAACCGATCTTCAGCCAGCAAGCTTCGTAGATAGCCGTTTTTTAGTTGACGTGAACCTATTTAGTTTCAATTTTAACTTTTATCAAAACGCAGCTTCTTTTGATACTCGCGACATGCCAAAATGGTGGACAAAATCGTTTTTGGATACAAGCATTTATAATTCGTGGGCAAAACCAGATTCAACTTTTGAAGACAAGTATATCATTCGTAATTACAATAAAAATACTTCTAAGACTTTAGGATTTTACAATAACATTCAATTGGATGTATTGAATTTTATGTTTCACATAAATCCTAAAATAGCAGTTGGTTTTTCAGGAAAAATTAGATCAATCACAAATATTGATCGAGTTGACCCTAAACTTGCTGTACTTGCTGAAAATGCGCTTGATTATCCTGACTTATGGAATATTAAATTGAACAATGAGTTACTTAGTTTTAACCATTTATCGTGGATGGAATATGGTATAAACTACGCGCAGGTATTGAAAGATGACAACGAGCACTTTATGAAAGCTGGTATTAGAGCAAAGTACCTTTCTGGGCTTGTTGCTGCATACATGTATACAGATAACATCGCTTATAACCTTAAGAATTCGGATACCTCATTTTCAATGCAAGGCGATTTTGATTATGGTTATTCCGGTAATATTGACGGTTACGCAGATGGATCAACAACAGGTTTTCCGAAAAGCGCTTCTAAATTTGGTTTAGGTTTAGATTTAGGTTTCGTTTATGAATGGAGACCTGATTGGAAAGAATATAAATACGATATGGATGGTGAAACTAATCTATGGAGAAAGGATCAGGAGAAATACAAAATGCGTGTTGGTGCTTCTATTGTTGATATCGGTGGAATGAAATTTCAAAAGGGCGGTTTATCAAGAAACTTCTCTGTTAACTCAACAAATCCAATGGATTTGAACATGTTTAACAGTGATACTTCATTAGTCGATTTTGATGGAACGATTGACAGTTTAATTCAAACAGGAACAGGATGGACAGCGGGTGAAAACACAGCTTCTACTTTCTT
>JBIIKG010000288.1:0-2654 GCA_044233275.1 Crocinitomicaceae bacterium
TCTATTTAATTAACGTGTGAACAACATTTCACGGAATTTAGGTAATGGCCATAATTCATCGTCAACTAATAATTCTAATTTATCAGCGTGGTAACGGATTTCATCAAAATGAACTCGAACTTTATCGCAATAAGCAAATGCTTTTTCTTCAGCGTGTTCTATTTTGTTTGCTGCTTTGCGTGCCATCAACATTAAATCGGATTCTGCTTTCATTTTGTTCATGTGAATAGAAATTCGCTGAATCAATTCGATTTGACCTTTTGCAGCTTCTTTTCCAGCTTTATCACCAAGAACACTGAATAAACCTTCAACATTCTTAATCAAAGTATTTTGGTATTCTACAACCGCAGGAATAATCATTGATTGAATAACATCTCCCATGATACGCGCTTCAATTTGAATTTTCAAGATGTAACTATCGAATTCAATTTCTTGACGCGCTTCCAACTCACGTGGAGTAAGGATGTTCATATCATTGAATAATTTCGCTACTTTTTTCTCTCCCCAAACTTGCAAAGCACGAGGAGTGTCCTTCAAGTTTTTCAAGCCTCTTTTTTCAGCATCCTTTACCCATTCTTCACCGTATCCATTTCCTTCGAAACGAATCTTCTTCGACTCCTTAATCAATTTCTGCAATTCTTTCAAGATAGCTTCGTCTTTCGCTTCTCCTTTATCAATGCGATTATCAACAGAAACTTTGAAATCCTTCAATTGTTTCGCCATAATTGTATTTAAAACAATCATTGCTGAAGCACAGTTTGCACTTGATCCAACTGCACGGAACTCAAATTTATTACCTGTAAATGCAAAAGGTGATGTTCTATTTCTATCGGTATTATCCAACATAATTTGTGGAATTTTACCAATATTCAATTTCAATTCTGTTTTATCTTCAGGTGTCATTTTACCTGCTTTCACATTCTTTTCGATATCATCTAATAATGTTGAAAGTTGAGAACCGATAAACGCTGAAATAATTGCAGGTGGCGCTTCATTTGCTCCCAAACGGTGATCATTTCCTGCTGAAGCAATACAAGCACGCAAAATATCTGAATGGTCGTGAATCGCTTTAATGGTATTCACGAAAAACGTTAAGAATTGTAAATTCGACTTTGGATTTTTACCCGGAGCCAATAAGTTCACTCCTGTATTTGTTCCCAATGACCAGTTATTGTGTTTTCCGGAGCCATTCACACCTGCAAAAGGTTTTTCATGCAACAATACACGGAAATCATGTTTACGAGCAATTTTCTCCATCAAATCCATCAATAACAAGTTATGATCGTTTGCTAGATTACACTCTTCAAACATTGGTGCGCACTCGAATTGATTTGGAGCAACTTCATTGTGACGTGTTGTAACAGGAATACCTAACAAAATCGCTTCTGTTTCAAACTCACGCATGAACGCCGTTACACGATCAGGAATAGAACCAAAATAATGATCTTCTAATTGTTGGCCTTTTGCAGCAGCGTGACCAAACAAAGCTCTACCCGTCATCATTAAATCTGGACGTGCATTAAACAAGGCTTGATCAATTAAGAAATATTCTTGTTCCCAACCTAAGGTTGCATTTACTTTCGTTACGTTTTTATCAAAATACTGGCAAACCTCAACTGCTGCATCATCTACAGCACTCAACGCTTTTAATAATGGCATTTTATAATCCAGCGATTCTCCCGTGTACGAAATAAAGATTGTAGGAATACATAAAGTCTTTCCGATTACGAATGCAGGAGAAGATGGATCCCAAGCAGTGTAACCGCGTGCTTCAAATGTATTTCTAATTCCACCATTTGGGAAAGAAGAAGCATCTGGTTCTTGCTGAACTAACAAATCTCCATCAAAACGCTCCATTGCTTTTCCTGGTCCAACTGGCTTGAAAAAAGCATCGTGCTTCTCGGCAGTTGATCCTGTTAATGGTTGAAACCAGTGTGTATAATGTGTTGCACCTTTTGTCAAGGCCCAATCCTTCATTGCTGAAGCAACTTGATCTGCCATTTTACGATCGAGACGCGTACCATTCTGAATAGATTCCTGCATCGATTTGAATGCTTCTGATGGTAAATATTCGCGCATAACTTCCATGTGAAAAACATTCTTTCCATATAATTCAGAAACTCTACCATTGTATTCATGGTCTTTCGGAGTGCGATTCAATACGTCTTGATACGCTTTTTGTCTTTTAGTTGCCATTAATTTGATTTTTTGACAAATTTATTGAATTTTTAAGGGGGTCAATCAAATAAAACATACTTTTTTATCAACAACCCCCTATTTATTTTTATAAAATTCATTTTTAATTAACAAAACCAACCAAAAAACATGTGATTTTGATTTAATTTTTGAATTATGTAATTTTCAACAATGAAAAATGTCATTTTTTATTTCTTTGTTGTATTCGGCTTACAGGTTTTTAGTCAATCTGATACCATTATTATAGTGTATCCTAAAAATCCAGAATTGATTGAAACGAAAGAAAACGATACTCTTTTGATTGAGAGTCCGATGGACGGACAAATTCTATATGGAACAATGGCGATTCCAACCACATCGAATCAAATTGGATTATATGGTACGAATGGTTTATGGCTAAACGAGATGAATGGAGCTCCTTGTAATTCTATAGGAGAGCGTGAAGTGATGGACCATGT